>JALNYY010000096.1 GCA_023229605.1 Methylobacter sp. | reverse complement strand
TTTGCCGGTAACAATGGTTAGTCGGTCAATTTGTATTGTTAAAGAGACGGAGGCTTACTTATTTTATGTGAATTAGGTAAAATCAACCAGCTGTGAAGCTGCATCGGTATTTTTAAAAAGTCCGGCTAACTTGTTTAGAGTTGGTAATGTCGCTCACCAACAGGATTTTTTAGATCAATGATAAGGGAAGCCTTCAATCATCCATTCGTCCCCGTTAAACCAAGGGGTACTCTATTTAGCTGTGTACCGTGCGCGTACCTATTTTTTGCATAAAACATGTCGATTACTGAAATAAGCTCCGAAACCAAACGTCGTAGAACTTTTGCTATCATTTCCCACCCTGACGCCGGTAAAACCACGCTGACCGAAAAATTGTTGCTGTTCGGAGGCGCGATCCAGCTCGCAGGTTCGGTAAAAGGCCGTAAAGCTGCGCGTCATGCGACCTCCGACTGGATGGAAATGGAAAAGGAGCGGGGTATTTCGGTGACCACCTCGGTGATGCAGTTCGAGCATAAAAACAGCATTATCAACCTGCTCGATACGCCCGGCCATGAGGACTTCTCGGAAGATACCTACCGCACCTTGACGGCGGTCGATTCCGCATTGATGGTGATAGACGTCGCCAAAGGTGTTGAAGAAAGAACCATCAACCTGATGGAAGTGTGCCGTCTTCGGACCACGCCGATCCTGACCTTCATTAACAAGCTGGACAGGGAAGGGCGGGAACCTATCGAACTGATGGACGAGGTCGAAAATGTCCTGAAGATCAAATGCGCGCCGATGACCTGGCCTATCGGCATGGGCAAGCGTTTTAAGGGCGTTTATCATCTGTATAAAGATGAAATCCACCTGTTCAGCGCCCAGCACGGCGGCAAAATCGCTCAGGCCGAAATCATCAAAGGCCTGGATAACCCGAAGCTGGACGAGCTGCTGGACGATCAAGCCCAGGAATTAAGGGATGAAATCGACTTGGTCAAAGGCGCAAGCCATGAATTCGATCTTGAAGACTATCTGGCGGGCAAATTGACGCCGGTTTTTTTCGGCTCGGCGATCAACAACTTCGGAATTATCGAATTGCTGGATGCGTTCGCCGAATATGCGCCGTCACCCAGGCCAAGGCAGGCCGAGCAACGCGAGGTGTTGCCCGAAGAGCCCAACTTTACCGGCTTCGTATTCAAAGTGCAGGCCAATATGGACCCGTCGCATAGGGACCGGATCGCCTTTTTAAGGGTCTGTTCCGGCAAATTCGACAAAGGCATGAAGATCCATCATGTCCGCATCGGTAAAAACATCCAGGTTGCGAACGCGATCACCTTCCAGGCCGACACCCGCAAAAGCGTCGAAGAAGCCTATCCAGGCGACATCATCGGCCTGCATAACCACGGCACTATACAGGTCGGGGACACCTTTACCCAGGGCGAGACGCTTAAATACGGCGGTATTCCTTATTTTGCGCCGGAGTTATTCCGCCGGGTGGTGTTAAAAGACCCGTTAAGAGCCAAAGCCCTGCAAAAAGGACTGGTGCAGTTGACCGAAGAGGGCGCGACCCAGTTATTCAGGCCGTTAAAGAATAACGATCTTGTTCTGGGCGCGGTCGGTGTGTTGCAGTTTGACGTCACCGCATTCAGGCTTAAAAGCGAATACAACGTCGAATGCGTTTACGATGCCGTACCCATCTCAACCGTGCGCTGGGTAAGCTCTGATAAACCGGCCAAACTGGAAGAATTCAAGAACAAGGCCTTTGACAACTTGGCCGAAGACGGCGGCGGTTACCTGGTTTATGTCGCCAACAGCCGGGTTAACCTGCAACTGACCGAAGAGCGTTGGCCGGATATTAAATTCAGCGCGACGCGGGAATTGTAGCGCTCTATCTTTTCAGTATGCGGAGGAAACCTCTTCTAAAGAGGTTTCCATCCTACGAAATCCCCCTAGCGCAGGCCCGGCTGACGAAAGCGCCAAACCCTGAGTTTTAGCACAAGTAACAACAACGCATTGTCCGACGTCCAACCGACGATCGACAGTAACGGCAACCTGAGTTCCCCCCAGGCAATAATGCCAACGGCGTCGTGACTAGCCGATAATAGTGTAATGGTAAGCAGGTCGTTGTTTTGGTCTAGGTGCATCCGCAGAAACACAACTCGCAGCAACAGGATCAGCCACAAGGAAAAGGGCAAAACCAACGAAGTCGCGTGGGGCATGCTGATAAACGACTGGCTCATGTCGGCAAGCCTTGTTAGCAATGACAAGGATACCGCTTGATTTTTAAGGCGGTATCTAAAAATCGCAACGTTTACGGCGGTTGGATTTTATTTCAATTTTATTACTCAAGTCGCACTGTTAAGAAAAGTAGCGTATGTTTACAGGGTAACGCCGTAACTGAGGCGTTCGCCTTTTTAAATATCGTAAAGAACATCAAGAGTAAGGATTGATGCAACAGGAAAACCCGTCCGCCAGTCATTTAAGTAACGCAGATTTTGTCTGGTTGCAAGCCAGTCTATGCCAACTGCATCGTATTCCGTTTGATGCAGATTTGCTGTGCAGGCAAAATCCGCCGCCGCACACTCTGACGCAATTGCTCAAAGCACTGGGCGAGATGGGGTTGAAGACGCAGACCGAGCGGTTCGACGCCCAATCTTGCAGGCGAATGGCTTTGCCGTTCATTGCGATTGAAAAGTCGGCATCTTTCGAGCCGCATCCTGAGTCGGTGACTCTGGCTCTGATCGTTCAAAACGACGGAGAGAGGGTGCTGTACTTTCCTGCGGGCACCGACCAGTCGCATAGCATTCCGGTCGACGAGTTTCTCGCCCGTTATGAGCCGGCTGTCATCACCGTCGAGAGAAGCATACCGGAACCAGTGGAGGAGGGCGCCGACCTCAAGCCCGGCCTTAAGCGTCAGCCATTCGGTTTCAAGTGGTTTATGTCCGAACTGCTCAAGCACAAAACCATCTGGCGAGATGTACTGCTGGCTTCGTTGGCCATACAACTATTGGGTCTGGGCATGCCGTTGTTCACCCAGGTGGTCATCGACAAGGTGGTGGTGCATCAAACTCTGTCCACCCTGCAGGTGGTTAGCGCGGGGATGGTCATTTTTATGCTGTTCTCTGCCGGGATGGGCTGGATTCGTCAGCAACTGATCCTGCATACCGGCAATCAGGTCGACGCTGCACTCGGCACTTCGGTATTCCGCCACTTGTTGCGGCTGCCGCACCTGTACTTCCAGCACCGGCCGACCGGTACGCTGATCGCGCGGCTGCACGGCATCGAAACCATCCGCGATTTCATCACCGGCGCGGCAGTCTCGCTCATTCTCGACCTGCCCTTCATGCTGGTGTTTCTGGCTGTGATGTTTTTTTATAGCTGGCAGCTGACCTTAATCGCCGTCGCGCTGATCGCACTGCTGGCGGGGTTGAGCTTTGCCGTCACCCCCATACTTAGCACACGGCTTAACAAGCAATTTATGCTGGGTGCGCGCAACCAGTCCTTCCTCACCGAATACGTGTCCGGCATGGAGACCGTCAAGGCGCTGCAAATGGAACCGCAACTTGAAACCCGTTACGGCGATTACCTGACCGGTTACCTGGGCGCCAACTATCAAACCCGCAGCCTGGCCAATACCTACCAGACTGTTTCCAATCTGCTGGAGCAATTCCAGACCCTGGCCATTCTCGTTGTCGGCGCCTTGCTGGTGATGAACAACGACGGCTTCACCATCGGCATGCTGGTGGCATTTCAGATGTTTTCCTCACGGCTTTCTCAACCCGTGCTGCGGCTCACCAGCCTGTACCAGGAGTTTCAACAGGCCAGTATCGCAGTCAAACGCCTGGGCGATTTGATGGACTGTCCGCCCGAACCGCATACCTTGGTGCCGACACGGCGCACCCAAGTTGAGGGGCGCATCGAAATCACGGGGTTGGGTTTTCGCTATGCCGATACCCAGCCTTGGCTGTATCGGGGCCTCAACCTGACCATTCCGTCCGGCAAAACCGTCGCGTTGATGGGCCCGTCCGGATGCGGCAAAAGCACGCTCTCAAAACTGCTGCTCGGCTTTATTATGCCTGCCGAAGGCGCCATCAGGATCGACGGTGTGGATACCCGTTTTTTGTCCGCCAACGAGCTGCGTAACTCATTTGGCGTTGTTCCGCAGGAAACAATACTGTTCTCCGGCACGGTGTATGACAACCTGATTGCCGCAGCCCCTAATGCCGGCTTTGGCGATGTCGAAACCGCCTGCCGCATGGCTGAAATTCACGACCACATCCAAAGCCTGCCGCAGGGTTACCAGACCGAAATCGGCGAAAAAGGCGCAGGCCTGTCCGGCGGGCAAAAGCAGCGCATCGCCATCGCTCGCGCTTTACTCAAACGGCCCAAGATCCTCATCTTCGACGAAGCCACCAGCAACCTCGATCCCACTACGGCCGAGGCTTTCGCCAAAACCATCAACCGGCTTAAAGGCCAAGCGACGATGATTTTCATTGCGCATCAATTGCCCAAGGCCTTGCAGGTTGATGGATTGCTCCAATTAGGGGCTCAACCCAGTGACTCAATGCCGCGTGATGAAAAAAAGGATGCTTGACGTGAGGGGATCATTTAAAACGCATCCGCCTGCCAATGGAACGCTGTCATCATCGTCCCGAGTCTACCTATTTAACCAGTTAGATACGCTTGTGGTAAATCCGTATCCTCCTCCAAAAACGCCAATATCAATCAGGTGGATTAACAAAAATCGGCGATAGAATTATTGAAGCACCATAGATAGTCGTAAAAGGGCGAGGTTGCGGACGTTACCCGGAAAATGGACTGTTTCGCATAACGGTTTTAGGTCAAAGCTTACGGAAAAATCAGCATAGGTTTATACAATGTCCAGCTTGGGCCGGCATATTTTTGCCTTGGCTCCTGTTAAGCTGCACTTAAAGAGGGCGTCCAGACAAAACAGGATGAGTGGGTTAGCACAAGATTCACCTGGGTTTTAGATGCCGTTTGTTGTCTGGGGTGTATCCCACTTATTTTTATTGGGGTAGGGGAATTTGTCGAGTTAATCGTCCTATGTTGAAAAGTGTTGAAAAAACGAGGTCTGTTTTATGTTGTTACACCATACAGTCGATTTGGGGCGATTGTAGGGCTTGGCTTATAAATACTTCAGACTCGCATGCATCATCCACAATGACGCGCTGGGTGGCGATCTTGCATACCAGTACGGCAAGATCGGCAACCTCTCCGGTATTGGTGTTAACGTCGTCCAATCCATTCTGGCTGATGCCGCATTCGGGGCTGGCGCACAGGCGCTAAAGCCTCTGGCCGGTTTGCAGGATGGCGCGGTGAAACTGATGTAGGCCGGGACAACGCCGCATCACTCCAGCCCCTCTGCCGGCGGGAGAGGAGCAATAGAATGTCTTTGCTTACACAAATCAAATGATACATCACTCTTCTGCAATCACCCGGCTGCAACTTACGCCGCCGGTGCCGTTTGGCCGGTCGGTCCTGTGGCTGCTGCTGTCGCTGTTTTTTATACTGCTGCTGTGGGCGGCTTTAGGGCGGCTGGATATTGTCGCGGTGGCGGAAGGCAAGCTGGTGCCGCAGACGTATATCAAGATCGTGCAACCCGCCGAACAGGGTGTGGTAAAGGAAATCCTGGTTAAGGAAGGCGAAGCGGTCAAACAGGGGCAGGTGCTGCTGCGCATGGATGCGGTGGTGTCTGATGCGGACATCAAGATGCTGCTGAATGAGTTTCAGCGGCATACCTTGGCATTGCGCCGTATTGATGCGGAACTGGACGGTAAACCGTTGGCGAAAGAAGCGGCAGATCCGGCCGATCTTTATGTGCAATTACTGGCCCAATACAATGCCAACCGCTTGGCTTACCAGAGCGCGCTGGACGAACAGCGCAGCGTACTGGAAAAAGCCCGGCAGGATAGGGCGGCGGCAGAGGAAATCAAATCCAAACTGACTCAAGTTCTGCCCCATTATCGCGATCAGGAAGAAGCCTATAACCAACTAAGCCGTAAAGGATTCGCCGGGAAACTCATGGCGACCGACAAGCAGCGCGAACGCATTGAGAAAGAGCAGGATTTGAAGAGCCAGGAATTTGTGATCCGTAGCGCTCAGGCGACTATCCAGCAGGTGCAAAAGAAAATTACCCAGATCGGCGCAGACTATAGTCGCCAATTGCAGACCGAGCGCGTAGAGATTGCGAGTCAACTGTCCAAGGTGAACCAGGAACTGGCTAAACAGCAGCACCGCCAGGAATTGCTCGAGCTCAAGGCCTCGCAAGCCGGTATTGTCAAGGATCTGGCGACACATACAGTCGGTACGGTTACCGCCCCCGGCACGGTGTTGCTGACTTTGGTGCCGATGGAGGAGCCGCTGCAGGCGGAAGTCTGGGTATCCAATGAAGACATCGGCTTTGTGCGGTCGCAACTGCCGGTAAAACTGAAGTTCAGCGCATTTACCTTTCAAAAGTACGGTATGGTGGATGGGACGGTTGAACAGGTGAGTGCTGATGCTAGCGAAACGGCAGGGCAGCAGAAAAGCATGGATGCGATGAGCAGGGATCCCCCTAATTCACGGCTTGCTTACAAAACGCTGGTCACTCTCAAAAGCCAAAAGCTGGATGTCGATGGACATTCGTACTACTTGGCGCCGGGCATGCGCGTATCGGCGGAAATCCGCCTGGGTACGCGTTCGGTATTGGAATATCTGCTGTCACCCATCCAGGGGGCGTTTCATGAAGCCGGGCGAGAGCGGTAGATTGGCAAAATGGCAAATCCGGTCCGTTAACTCCGCAAAGAAGCGTCTATGCTTTATCGTCAAACAATTTTTTTCCGGCCAGTTGATGGGATGGTTGTGTTTTTTGAGCGCCGTCGTGGGCATCCATGTGCCCCGGTTTTAAACCTGATTCTTCAAACTGGTTTTTCAGGTAATCGAGATTGTGTTTGATGAGCTCGGTTGTTTGATTGTTCTGGCTCTTGAAATAAGTATTGATAACATCGTTCCGGTAGGAAACCAGGCAATGAATCGTACCCAGTTCCGGCGGGGTAATGGTGATATTGACCGACCAATCGTGGTTGCCGGATTGTTGTTTGTTTTCCTTGTCCCGCTGCACTTCAATCCTGACCGATTCAGCCTGTTGTTTGTCTATAAACGGAATGTCGATGATCCACAGTTGTTTTGGGGTGTCGTCCTTAGGCAGGGACGTCAGTTGATCCAGCACTATCTTGGCGACGGTGTTCTCGGTTTTATTTTGCAGGTTTTTTAGCAGCTCAAGATCGACTTGATTTAATGGTTGTGCGCCTTGATGGGTCAGTTCCTGTTTTAAGGCTTGAATAAATTTGAGCAAGTTGCCTTTAAAATCATGAGTAATTAGTCCGGTGGCGCCTTTCGGCGTTTCTATGGGGGCGTCCTTTAATGATGCCGGTTCGGCTTCAGAAACAGGTTTCGAAGCCGTAACTCCGGGGCTGTCAAGCAAGGGTTCTTTTTGCGTCAGATTCTGTAATATTTCTGCGGCAATGCGTTGCAGCGATTGGGGTACGCTTTCATTTCTTATCAGCTGGGGCAGTTCTTTAATTAAATCGGCGGACTGTAACTTGGTTTCAAGAAACAGCCCCGAGTTGACTATCGATTGCTTAAGACCCTGGCTGGTGATCAACTGCTCTTTGGGCGGCAGGTTCTGAATTATCTTTGCGGCAATATCCTTCAGGGCCTGGGGAACGCTTTCGTTTTTCATCAGTTGCGGCAAATCTTTTATGAGTTGATTTAGAAAGATTGGCGAAGCCTCGTGCCGCGGCAGAAACTGTTTTACAAATTCGGCTATTTTTGCTTCCGGGATATTGGTTGCGGCAGGGATAACCTTAAATTCAGGCGCGGTTCCCGTTTTGATTATCTCCAGGTTCAGGCTTTGCCCGGCTTTTAAATTGGAAGGCGCATTGGCCAGTTGCGTCCTATCAATATTGATAACGGCGGTTTGTTTATTGCCGGTCTCCGCCGTGAAAACCTGTAATTGGATTTTATTGCCGGCGATGCTGATTATTTTCGCTTCTAATGGCTGTGCGGCCTGCGATGCCGGTCCCATCGGTTCTTTTCCGCTTGCGGCACTTGCACCATCCTTGGCGCTTGGCTGCATCGGTTCCCTGCCGCTTGCGACACTTCCGCCATCCCTGGCGGTCGGCTGCATCGGTTCCTTACCGATTGCAGCACTTCCACCATCCCTGGCGGTCGAAATTAACTTTAAGCGCAATTCGGCGGCTTGGGTTTTTAGTTCGGGTAACGACTCGAGAACTTTAAATTCTATGGTAGGGGCGACTTGGGTAACCTGGATTTTTAAATTCTGCCCGGGACTTGGCGTAATCGGCTGGTTGCTTTGTACGGTGATATTCTTGCCGCCCAGGCTTAAGGTAATGGCATTTTTTGCCGCTAGTATGTCCGCGCCGATTACTTTTACGTCCAGCTGTTGCCCGACTTTCAGGTTTAGGGCATTTTCCGCCAACCTGCCAGCTCCTAACAGGGATTGGGTGTTTATTAGCGAGTTAATGTCCATTTAAATCTACGCTAAGCCAACATTTGCCGGATCTGTTCGATTTCATCTTTGGCGGTATCCAATATATTAATGCCGTCTTTTGCATCCAGATGGCCGGCCAGTTTTTTATAAGCGGGCAGGTCGTCTATTTTAGGAATTCTTTTTATATCGATTTTGCCGATAAAGCTGTGCATCTGCGAGATCATCACGATGTCTGCGTAACTGGCCGGATTATTGTCATTACGAAACCAATTTTCGGCATTGATCACCACATCTTCAAAATCGTCGGGAAATCCCCACCGATGAATAATTTGTACGCCAATATCGGCACGCAATTCCTTTACGATTTCTACAAAATCTTTAGGATACGCAATAATATCGGGATGGTTGTCGGCATAAGTCAAAATGGGCACGATGCCAATGTCGTGAATCAGCCCGGCCAGCATTGCCCGGTCAGGATCAAATCCTGGAACCTTGTGGGCGAAGACGGCGCTGATGGACGCAATGTAACTGCTGTGGGCCCATAACTCCTCCATTTTCCGGCGAATGACCGGGGATTTGGCGTTAAACACCGATTTCATTGCAAACGCGGTGATAACGTCCTGAGCCCCTTTCAATCCCAGCCGGGTCAGCGCTTCGGGACAGCTTTCAATCCTTTTCCGGCCTAAATATAAAGAGCTGTTGGCGATTTGCATTACTTTGGCTGTAATTGACGGGTCAATTTGGACTATACGCGCTATTGAAGCAGTGCTGGCGTTATCGTTATTAATGGCGCGGCGAATTTTAAAAGACACATCCGGGATAGTGGGCAATACCAGATCATCGGATTGCATATGCCGGTAGCAGTCCGTTAATAGTTTGTTTTTAGCCAAACTTGCCGCGGTATTGCAAAGGTTGTTATTAGTTTGGCCCATATTGTGTTTATTTAAATTCAAACAAGCTCACAAAGTTTAGTTTAAAATCTACTGTTTCGTCGAACCGTATTGCATCTATCTTAGCAATGAAAACAACGCCATCTGAAGTTCTAACAACCTTATCCACCATTCGCGATTATATCCGCTGGGGCGCCAGCCGTTTTACCGAGGCCGAAGTGAGTTTCGGCCATGGTACTGCAACTGCGCTGGATGAAGCGGCGGCGCTGGTTTTGCATACCGTTCGCCAACCCTATAACCTGGCAAATGCGTATCTGGAATGCGTTTTAACGCTGACCGAACGTCAGGCTGTGATCGATATGATCGACAGGCGCATCAACGAACGCATACCGGCCGCCTATTTGACGCATGAAGCCATTTTTGCGGGGCTGTCGTTTTATGTCGACGAACGGGTGCTGGTGCCGAGATCGCCTATTGCAGAATTGATCGAACAGCGTTTTTCGCCGTGGGTCGATGAAGATCAGGTCGTGCGCATTCTGGATTTGTGCACCGGCAGCGGTTGCATAGCCATAGCCTGCGCTTATGCATTTTCCGGCGCGGATGTCGATGCGGTGGATTTATCGGCAGATGCGTTGGCCGTAGCCAAACTGAATGTCGCTAAACATGAGTTGGAGGATGCGGTAACCCTTTACCAATCGGACTTGTTTAAAGAATTGCCCGACGTCCGCTATGACATTATCGTCAGCAACCCGCCTTATGTCTGCCTTGAAGAATGGGAGCAATTACCCGCGGAATTTCGCGCCGAACCCGATATGGGCTTTAAGGGCGGAGACTCGGGTCTGGATATTGTGCTGCGCATCCTGGTCGATGCTGATCGGTACCTGACAGAGCAGGGGATTTTGATTGTGGAAGTGGGTAGCAGCGCCGAAACATTGCAGAACGCCTTCCCTGATGTGCCTTTTTACTGGCTGGATTTTGAACGCGGCGGCGATGGCGTGTTTTTACTGACGGCTGAACAAGTCAGTCAATATAACGAATTATTTTTAGCGGCTTTATAACCATGTCTGGAAACACAATAGGAAAATTATTCACCGTCACCTCGTTCGGCGAAAGCCACGGCCCGGCGATAGGCTGCATCGTCGATGGCTGCCCTCCGGGCATGGCGTTAACCGAAGCCGATTTGCAGGCAGACCTGGATCGCAGGAAACCCGGTACTTCGCGTCATACCACCCAACGGCGGGAAGCCGATGAAGTCAGGATTTTGTCCGGCGTGTTCGAAGGCAAAACCACCGGTACGCCGATCGGGCTGTTGATCGAAAATACCGATCAACGCTCCAAGGATTATTCCAAGATCGCCGATACGTTCAGACCCGGCCATGCGGATTACACCTATCAGCATAAATACGGCATCAGGGATTATCGCGGAGGAGGGCGCTCATCGGCTCGCGAAACGGCGATGCGGGTGGCGGCGGGCGGCATTGCGAAGAAATATCTGAAGGAACAGGCCAGCATAGAAATACGCGGCTATCTGTCGCAGCTGGGGCCGATAAAAATCGAAAAGCTCGATTGGTCTGTTATCGACAGCAACCCTTTTTTCTGCCCAGATGCCGATAAAGTCGAGGAAATGGAAGCTTATATGGATGCGTTGCGCAAGGAAGGCGAATCCATCGGCGCGAGAATCGAAGTGGTCGCAACCAACGTCCCGCCGGGTTTGGGCGAACCTGTCTTCGACCGGCTGGATGCCGATCTGGCCCATGCGTTGATGAGCATCAACGCGGTAAAAGGCGTGGAAATCGGCGACGGCTTCGGCTGCATCGACAGCAAGGGCACGCAGTTTCGCGATGAAATCACCCCGGACGGATTTTTAAGCAATCATGCCGGGGGTATTTTGGGCGGCATTTCCAGCGGCCAGAATGTGACTGCCAGTATTGCCTTGAAACCGACTTCGAGCCTTCGGCTGCCGGGCAGAAGTATCAACCTGAAAGGCGAGGCTATTGATGTGGTTACCGAAGGCCGCCACGACCCCTGCGTCGGCATACGGGCAACGCCGATTGCCGAAGCGATGATGGCGATAGTGATTATGGATCATTTGTTGCGGCATCGGGCGCAAAATATCAACGTGCAATCGGGATTGCCGGTTTTAAGATAAACCCTATTCGCTCCCTCACCCTCAATTCCCACGCGCCGCGTGGGAATGCAGTTTAAGGCGCGCTGCGCCACGAGTAACGCGTAATATTTGAAACGTAGATGGTTGCGCAAACAAACATGGGACGCAACGTGTGGGAACGAGCGCGTTGTCGAACGTGACGCTGGAGCGTCACTTACTGCATTCCCACGCCCGGAGCGTGGGAACGATAAATAAATCCTCATAATTCAATGTCAATTCCATACTGGCGACTGTCAGGCTTTTACTTCTTTTATTTCGCTACGGTAGGGACTTTTCTCCCTTACTGGAGCCTCTATTTAAAAGAAATCGGCTTTAATCCTGTTCAAATCGGCGAACTTTTTGCGCTGCTGGGTGGCACAAGGATTATCGCTCCGATGCTGTGCGGCTGGATTGCCGATCATACCGGGAAAAATTTACGCATTATCCGCATCACCTCTTTTTTAACCGCCTTACTGTTTGCCGGTTTTTTATTTATTGACGGTTATTTCTGGTTCGCCTGGGTAACGGTTGCCTTTGGCATTTTTTGGAACTCCACGTTGCCGCAATTCGAAGCGGTAACCTTATACCATTTAAAAGACCAAGCGCATCGCTACAGCCGGATAAGGATGTGGGGATCTATCGGTTTTATTGTTTCGGTACTGGGCGTAGGCCGGTTATTGGATGTCCTGCCGGCCGTCATAATTCCGGCAGCGGTTACCTCATGGATGACGATGATCTGGCTGGTCAGCTTGATGACGCCGGCGGTTCAGGCGACCAGCCACGGGACTGCCGCTATCGGTATCCTGCAAATCATAAAAAGGCCGGAAGTGCTGGCGTTTCTGCTGGCGAGTATGTTGTTACAGTTCGCCCATGCACCGTATTACGTTTTTTATTCGATCTACCTGAAACATTACCAGTACTCGGCAAGCCTGACCGGATTTCTTTGGGCGCTGGCTGTTTTCACAGAGATTGCTTTATTTATTTACATGCGCCGTGTGTTGAAACGGTTTTCCCTGCGGGCGATTTTACTGACCAGCAGCCTGCTGTCGATAATTCGCTGGTTGATAATTGGCTGGTGCATCGATTATTTTTGGCTATTGATTTTTGCCCAGCTATTGCATGCGGCAACGTTTGCCGGCGTTCATGTCGCCGCCATTCATTTGGTTCATCAGTATTTTGGCGATCGGCATCAGGGAAAAGGCCAGGCGCTTTACGCCAGTTTAGGTTTTGGTCTGGGCGGAATGCTGGGCAGTTACTATAGCGGTTATTATTGGGAATCGTTGGGGGCTGAGTTCGTCTATTCAATGGCGGCGGTTTTTTGTAGTATTGCTTTTGTGATCGTCTATATCTGGGTTGGACGGGAAAGTTCTCAAGATAGAGCGGTCTTAGGTTAAAATAGTACCGGGTTGACCTAACCCGGCCTGCAAATATTTGGGAAATAATGTGTTTGAAATCATAAAAAGCGGCGGCTGGATGATGTTGCCGATCATACTGTGTTCAATTGGCGCCATGGGCATTGTTGCGGAACGTTTTTGGTCTTTGCGTAAAAAGAAAATTATACCGCCTGAGCTGGTTGCGCAGGTGTGGCGATTATCCCGCGAAAACAAGCTGGATGACGCCACCTTGCGACAGTTGAGATACAGTTCGCCGCTCGGCTGTATTTTGGCCGCAGGCCTTGCCAATAGCCATCACGGCAGGAAATTCATGAAGGAATGCATTGAAGAAACCGGTCGCAGGGTCGTGCATGACCTGGAACGCTTTCTCAATACCCTGGGTACTATTGCCGCAGTCAGTCCATTACTGGGTTTATTAGGCACCGTGTTCGGCATGATCGATATTTTTGCTTCGCTTTTGCAGCATGGCTCCGGCAATCCTGCTGTTCTGGCCGGCGGCATCTCGGTGGCGTTGATTACGACGGCGTCGGGATTGACCGTTGCTATCCCCAGTTTGGTTTTTCATCGTTATTTTGAAAGGCTGGTCGACGAATATGTAGTCACCATGGAAGAGGAAGCGTTAAAACTGGTCGATATTTTGCACGAAGACCGGAAAACGTCCTGATGAAGTTCCAACGTAAAAAAAGAGACAATGTCGACATTACGTTGATCTCAATGATCGACGTGCTGTTTGTGCTGTTGCTGTTCTTCATGGTTTCTACAAGCTTTAATCAACTTACAGAAGTCAATATCAAGCTTCCCGAGGCGGAAGGAACCGCTGCTGAAGAGCATTCCAAAACCGTCTCGCTGGTGATTAATGCCGACGGCATATACTCCTTGATCGGCGATGACGGTCAGCCTCATCAATTAACCGATCAAACCAGGGCGGGCTTAAAACAGGAACTGGGCAAACTTGCAGTAAGTTCAAAGGATGTCCCTTTTATCATCAATGCCGATGACAAAACGCCGAACAAAGCGGTCATGACTGCGCTGGACATTGCCGGTCAAACCGGGTTCAGTCATATCACTTTTGCAACGCTGCATCCTACCGAACCATGAAAAAAACCTTATCCCGGTGGCTGGTGGACATCTGGTACAAAGACCCGTTTATCGGCGTGTGGCTTATGCCGCTGGGTTTTCTGTTCAGCGATTTCGTTAAATTCAGGAAATTTCTGTACCGCGTCGGCGTGCTAAAAAAACACAGCCTGCCGGTTCCGGTTATCGTGATCGGCAATATTACCGTCGGCGGCACCGGCAAAACGCCGTTGATAATCTGGTTGGCAGAGCTGCTAAAAGGCGAAGGCTTTAAGCCCGGCATTATCAGCCGAGGCTACGGCGGGCAGGCTGAAGTCTGCCCGCAACAGGTAGCTGCAAACAGCACGGCGGAACAGGTCGGCGACGAAGCCTTGCTGATTGCCAAGCAAACCGGCTGCCCTATGGCCGTAAGCCCGATACGGGCGGATGCTGCCAGACTGCTGCTTGAGCAATCGGATTGCAACGTCATTCTATCCGACGACGGCCTGCAACATTACGCGCTGAACCGGGATATTGAGATCGCCGTGATCGACGGCGAGAGGCGCTTCGGCAACGGCTATTGCTTGCCGGCGGGCCCGCTACGCGAACCGATAGAGCGATTGCAGAGCGTCGATTTTATCGTCGTAAACGGTGAAAAATCGGAAGACAACGAGATTTCGATGCAAATCACCGGCAATACCGCGGTCAACCTCGTCACCGGAGAAGAAAAGCCATTGCATGAATTCAGCTCTACCGGCTGTCATGCATTGGCGGGCATAGGCAACCCCGAACGATTCTTTAAACTGTTGGAGTCAGCCGGCTTGACCTGTAAAACGCACAGCTTCCCGGATCATTATAAATTCCAGCCCAGCGACATCTCGTTTCCAGGCTCGGAGCCGGTATTGATGACCGAGAAGGACGCGGTAAAGTGCATGACATTTGCGGGCGAACAGCATTGGTTTATCCCGGTAAAAGCCGTCCCTGAAACGGGTTTTGCTGAGCGATTATTGGCCTTGTTGCAAGAAAAATCTAAAACAAGAAAGTAGCGGTTATTTCTAAGCCTTATCAAGAGTGTATTGGCTTTTAGAAACCGTATCTCGTGGGGCTACTGGGCCTAAGTCTTTAACGCTAACCGTTATTTATCGCGGATATAATGCTCCCCTTACACTGCGACAAAGAGAAAATTGATAAATGACAGCACAAGAAGATGATGATAATTACTTAGGACAGTTTATCCCTCTTCAATACCATTTGGCGATGCTTAAGGATAAAAACCGAATGCAAAGCTTTAAAGCCGCTATTGATCATGTGGTTGCTCCCGGAAGTAAAGTATTAGAACTTGGCGGAGGGACCGGCATATTGTCATGGTTTGCTGCTGCAAAGGCTGACAAGGTATGGCGTGCCGAATTCAATCCAGACTTGGTGAATGTATCGCGCCAGATATTGGAAAAAATCACAACGGACATAAAGTCGAAGTTGTGCATGCCGATGCGTTTGATTATCTGCCCCTGAGCCAGTCGATGTCATGATCTGCGAAATGATTCACGTTGCGTGCTTAGGGAAAAGCAGGTTGAAATGGTGGAATCTTTTAAGCATCGCTATCGGCAGCGCTTTGGCGCAACTCTGCCGCTCTTGATGCCGACAGCCGCTATATTAGCCGTACAGCCATTGCAACAAGAATTTATTTTCGAGGGCTACTATGCTCCCATCTCTATGGTTCAGGATTTCGGCAATCAGGAGGGATGTATAGAGCTGGCAGAACCTTTAGTTTACAGCGTTCTTGACTTCACCCAGCATACTGACCGAGACATTTCATGGGAAGGTTTTTTTATAATTACGGAAAACGGCACTGTTAGCGCGCTACGTTTTATTACAAAAAATGTTCTCGCTATTTTAGAAGAAGAAAAATCGACTATCGACTGGCTAAATCGTTATATGGCTCTTCCTTTGGCTAGCCCGGTCACAGTGCAGTCTGGCGATACTCTTCATGTGACTTTTAGTTATCGTATGGGCGGTTCAATCATGTCTTTGCAAAATGCGCTTCGAGCTGAGGTTGCAACAAACTGATAACAATACTGAAGGTTTAGTTCAATCCATAGTGACGAGCTGCTTTCGAGTGACGTTTTTACAAAGTGGCATGGCCGCTTGGGGGTGATTCGGTCTTTCGCGAATGACGCAGTTCGGCCAAAACCGACCGACCAATATAATCAGGTCAATAACAGGTGAGAGCAGGAAAACTGCCGTTCAACGACAAAGCTCACAAGCGGAGTCTGTGCAGCGCGGGTTAGGCTGGATGGTTATTCCAAAATGGCGGGTCACGCTGCTTCTAACACGCCCTACTGCGCTGACTGTTAGTTATCTGTTGACGTATAAATTCTTTGAGAGAAAGGCTGCTATCCATAAATTCATTCAAAAAGACAACCAATCCACCTTGTTTATATGCGTTATTGATCGGTCCTTTTTTCTTGTCGAGGGTAACAACAATTGAGTGAAAAGAACGTGCAGCTATCGAAATATCAGCTTCATTTTTGTAGAGCCCCGTGCTTGGCTTTTTGGCTTCGCTTAGTTTTACCTTTTGCTGATCAATAAAATGCTGTTCTTCTGTAGTTATCCAATACCCTTCATCTCATTGATGACGTTTGCAGCCTACAACCTTGGTGAGACTACGAAAATTGCTATGCCTGCGCCCGATTCAGGCGCAGGCATAGGGCGAGGTGCGCCTGATGACCTCGGAAAAGCCTAGAAATGACAATAAAAATCGAAAGATTACGAGCTTTTCCCAATTGCTCAGGTGTTTTTAACAAAAAAACGCCGGTCAATGATCCAGTTTTGTATATCACCGGGTTTTTCAACAGCCTGTTAGGTTTGAACCACTACAAATTACACTAGATTGGAGCTCTCACTTCAAGACGTTCAAGCTGAGCCTAGCTCTCCCGGCGAAGAAGATTTTTAGGTTTCGAATGAGTGCAAGACGCTATTACCCATTTTCGCACGAATCCTTACGGTCACCCTAAAAGCCATAAACCGCATTTTTTAAAAAGTATTCACGTCTTTCGGA
>JALNYY010000095.1 GCA_023229605.1 Methylobacter sp. | reverse complement strand
GGACTTTTTAAAAATACCGATGCAGCTTCACAGCTGGTTGATTTTACCTAATTCACATAAAATAAGTAAGCCTCCGTCTCTTTAACAATACAAATTGACCGACTAACCATTGTTATCGGCAAAGGACAGTCTATCAAGTCAATCCTGTAGATTCTGAATAGTCCAATTGTCTTGCGAATAAAAAAAGTCTATTATCCAATAATTTTGGGATAGCCTGCCTTCCTGCACAATTACAATGCCGGGTAGGGCGTGTTGCCGCATCCCTCCATTAACCTATCGTGACCTAGCCATTAAAATGGAACAAGACAAGATATGAACGGCGACAAAGAAAATCGACAAGCTAAGCGGTATCCTACATCTTGCATCGTTGAACTTGACTCAGGAACGGGCGTGACACGCAATTTGAGCACTACCGGGGTTTGTTTCACGACGGATAAAGCCTTCGAGCAGGGTTTAATGCTGCGATGTTTCATTCTGATGCAAAGAACGGGAAGCAATATAACCCGTCTTCGCTGTGAAGGGCGGGTGGTGCGCGCAGACAAATCCGCAGATGGCTGGGAAGTTGGCCTGCACTTCACTACATTCGACTGGTGATTGCAGGCAATCGTGACTGGATAATAAAATGAGCGCCGCAGTCATACACAATCGTTCAACCGGCTGATTCTAAAGCGAGGTTTTGTGAAAACACTTTATTACAGCCATCCTGATTTTCTTTTTCATGAAACCGGCGCCGGACATCCTGAATGCGCTGACCGGCTTAGAAGCATAGAAAAAGCATTGGCGGGGCCGGAGTTTTTAAGTTTAATCCGGCAATCTCCGCCACTCGGCACGGAGCGGCAAATCAGGCTGGTTCATCCCCAGTCTCATATTGACGCCATTCTTGAAGCCATCCCCGAACAAGGGGAACACTATCTGGATCAGGACACGGTACTGTCGCCAGGCTCAGGACAAGCCGCTTTTCGTGCGGTCGGCGCTGTTTGCGATGCGGTTGATAACGTCCTGTCAGGTAAAGCCGACAATGCCTTTTGCGCAATACGCCCGCCGGGACATCATGCAGAACCCCGGCTGGCAATGGGATTTTGCCTGTTCAACAATATTGCGATTGCGGCTAATTATGCCCTTCAGCACCATCAGCTCGAACGCATCGCCATTGTTGATTTTGATGTGCATCACGGCAACGGCACGCAGACGGCTTTTTACAATCAGCCCAGCGTGCTCTACGCGTCCAGCCATGAAATGCCGCATTACCCCGGCACCGGCCATCCGTCAGAAACCGGCGCCGGCAACATTATCAATGTGCCGCTGGCTGCGGGCGACTCGGGCGTTGAATTCAGGCAAAAATACAACAGTATTATTTTTCCGGCGCTGAGAAACTTCAAACCTGATTTGTTGCTGATTTCAGCCGGTTTTGATGCTCATAAGGATGATCCCTTAGCGTCGATCATGCTGGTTGAAGACGATTTTAAATGGGTTACTCAGGAACTGATGTCCATCGCTGACAGCTGCTGCAAAGGCCGGATTATTTCCGCGTTAGAAGGCGGTTATAATCTCAAGGCGTTGGCAGCCAGCGTCGCCATTCATGTCAAAGCCCTAATGACCGACTGGAATGCTATTTAAGACATCAAAGTTACCTTATTTTTTCTTCGTGGTGTAGTATCCAATCTGGTTGATACGCTTTGTAAAAACGCACTGCCCGAGACCCGCTAAAGTGTTTAAATTTAAATTTGAGAAACGGCAATCTATTTTTGCGTCGCCAACCCACTTGGACTATAGTTCAAAAATATTCTCCAAAATCGCCGCTTTTAGTACATGACTACGCAAAATAACATCAACCCGTTTGAAAAATCCGCCACTATGGGCATCAATGTCGATAATGAGCTTTCCGCCGATATGCAAAAAATCCTCGAACAAGTTGAAAAGTTGACTGACATCGGTATCGCGCTGTCCGCAGAAAAAGATACTGTTCAGTTATTGGAAAAAATCCTGCTGGGGGCAAAATCCATTACCAATTCAGATGGAGGAACGATATATAGGGTTGATGGCGACACCATTAAAATAGAAATCATCCGTTCAGATACCCTGGGAATCTCTCTGGGGGGCGAAGGAAACACCATTAACATTCCCAACATCCCGCTATACGGAGAAAATGGGGAGCCCAACCTTAAAAATGTCGTCTGTTATTCGTACCACAATAACAAAACCATCAACATCGAAGATGCCTACGATGCAGTCCATTTCGATTTTACCGGCACCAAAGCATTCGACAAGAAAAACAATTACCGCTCGAAATCTTTCCTCTCCATTCCCTTGAATAATCACCAAGGTGAGATCATCGGCATCCTGCAACTGATTAACGCGATTGATCCCGTAACCAAAGAAATCATCACGTTCGATTCAGTCTCACAACGTTTTGCCGAAGCATTGGCTTCACAAGCGGCAACCGTTTTAACAAAGCAGCAGCTTATTACCGACCTTGAAAATATGTTTGAATCACTGGTCAAATTAATAGCGACTGCCGTCGATGAGAAATCGCCGTACACCGGCGGACATTGCCGCCGAGTACCGGAATTGACTTCAATGCTGACGGAAGCGGCGCATGATACTCATCATGGTTATTTGCAAGATTTCAAGCTTAGCGAAGCCGATCGTTACGAACTTACTATCGCGAGTTGGTTGCACGACTGCGGAAAAATCATCACACCCGAGCACGTCATTGACAAGGCGACGAAGCTGGAAACCATTTTTGACCGGATTCATTTGCTGGAAACGCGTTTTGAAGTACTGAAGCGCGACCAGGAAATCACTTTTCTAAAACAACAGCTTGCTGACCAGCAGGCCAATAAAACTCCGTCACCGGAGCTGGAGCAAAATTTCCAGGCCAGTGTTAGCCAAATCAACGATGACTTGGAGTTTATCCGCGGCTGCAATACCGGCGGAGAAGCCATGTCGGATGAAGACATTAGCCGTCTTCAGTCGTTACAGACGCTTACATGGTCGTTAAACAATGTCGACGTCCCCTTATTAAGCGATGAAGAAGTCTACAATTTGAGCATATTCCGGGGCACGTTGACCTCGGAAGAACGGCAAATCATCAATAACCACATCAACGTTACCATTTCCATGCTGGAAGCCATTAAATTTCCCAAACATTTAAAAAACGTCGTTGAAATTGCGGGCGGTCACCATGAACGCATGGACGGCAAGGGTTATCCGAAAGGGCTTAGTCGCGAAGAAATGTCCATCCCCGCACGGGCAATGGCAATAGCGGATGTCTTCGAGGCATTGACAGCAAAAGACAGGCCTTATAAATTAGGAAAAAAACTTTCCGAGGCCTTGTTTATATTAAAAAAAATGAAAGAAGAACAGCACATTGACCCTGATCTGTACGACGCTTTTATCGAACAGAAAGTCTACAAAAAATATGCAGAAAGATTTCTGGATGATTTCCAGATCGACATCGAATAAGCAAATACCCTGGCTGGATACTCGCATCGCGCCATTTTCCAAACACCGGCCCAAGCTCAATCAAGGTACGTCATGCGTACTCAGACTAATCTTAATGAAATTTCCTATCGTTGTTTGGCATGCGCGCTGATCACGCTGTTATTCATGGCGCACACCGCTCATTGGCTGCATATTCCAACCCTGCAACGCATGGAAAATATTTTATATGATTTGCGCCTGCGGACTACGGTTGTCGTATCCATGCCAATATTGTGTTCAAATACTGAAGATTGAGTCATACTCTACCGCGAACCTTATCGCGCTGTTTTATTTGCAGTATGACCTCAGCGCGTTGCACGTAAAAACACTTCCTACAAGCTGAAAAACATGCATCAGTTCGCACCTCCTATCATTGTCATAGAGCTGACTCATTCCGATGATGCCGCGCCGCGCATTAAACAGCTTACCCCCTCCGCCGCTACATTCTTAGGCTATACCGAACAAGAACTGATCGGCAGCCCTGTTGACATTATCTATGCGGCCGAAAACGACAAGATGCTCTGGCGGGCGGCGCTTGCCGATGCAACTGCCTACAGGAAACGCGAGCTGGGAGCGGTAAGCTTTTCCGCTGAATTAGTCACCAAGACAAACCGCAAAATCCGGTCATTAATCTCTCTTTGCATATTATCCGGCCGTACGCCCAATAAAACCGACATTGTTCTATTGATTCAGGACGGGCCGGTCCTGAGCGGAGTCGAAGGGGCCGTCGACGATTTCAGCGCCGAATCCGCATTGGCCGAAAGTGCGGAACGTTTCCGCCAAATGGCGGAAATGACCGGCGAATGGTTATGGGAGCAGGATCCCGACGGTTACTACAGCTACAGCAGTACTGCGGTCACGCAAATACTCGGTTATCGTCCTGAGGAAGTGCTCGGTAAACACTATACCGCGTTTCTAGCACCTCAGGATAAAGTAGAACAACAGCGATACGTAACCAGCCACCGGCCTTTTTATGCATTATTGTCCCACTATCAGCATAAAGACGGTCGCCAAATACTGACTGAATCGACCGGATTGCCCATTATCGGTACCGAAGGGAAGCTGCTTAAATGGCGGGGAGTTGACCGGGACATTACCGCCAGAATACATTTTCAGGACGCACTTGTCGAAAGTGAAAAACGCATCCGGCTGATTATTGAAAGCTCCTTGAGCGCCATCGTGATTATGGATTCTTACGGCATCGTTAACGATTGGAATCATCCGGCCGAAAAAATATTCGGCTGGGCCAAGGATGAAGCCATCGGCCGGCGTCTTGACGAGCTAATTATCCCCCCCCGACTTCACGGTGCGCACCGAAAGGGATTGGAACGTTTCCTGCGCACCGGTTCCGGCCCGTTCTTGAATCGATTGATTGAGTTGACCGCCATTCGCCGAGACGGCACTGAATTTCCTGTTGAACTTAGCATCTCGCCGTTAAAACTGGGTAATGCTTATGTATTCAGCGGCTTTATCCACGACATAACCGGACGTAAGCGCCTGGAGCATCGGTTCCGGCAAGCGGTGGAATCCGCGCCCAATGCGATCGTTATGGTAAACAAGTTTGGGACGATCGAGATGGTCAATTCGCAGACAGAGACCTCTTTCGGTTATTCACGCACGGAATTAGTTGGGCAACCGATTGAAATTTTAGTGCCGGAGCGCTATCGCGGCGCTCATCTCGGTTTTCGCCAAGCCTACTTTGCCGCCCCTGTATCCAGGCCAATGGGAGTGGGTCAAGAACTCTACGGGTTGCGTAAAGACGGAACTGAGTTTCCGGTTGAAATAGGCCTCAGTTTGATCGATAGCAAAGAAGAAACACTGGTACTGAGCACCATCGTAGACATCACAACGCGAAAAGCTACGGAAGCGGCAATTCGCCAAGCGCAGATCAATCTGGCCATTGCCCAAAGTGAAATCAAGATTGCACAACGCATCCAGGCATCCCTGTCACCCTCGGCGCCGATCCAATCCATTAATTTTGAAGTTACAGGTTTCTGCCTACCTGCCGACCAGATTGGCGGCGACTATTTTGATTATTTTTACCGCGATGAAACCCATCTGGACATGATTATTGCGGATGTTTCCGGCCATTCAATCGGCCCCGCCCTGTTTATGGTGGAAACCCGTAGCGCCATTCGAACCCAGGCCGGCGGCTCGGGTACACCCTCTGAAACCCTGAGCGTCCTCAATAATTTTCTTTTTGAGGACTTGGACAAATCCGACTACTTTATCACGCTGTTTTATTTGCAATATGACCTCACCAACCACCAACTAAGCTTTGCCAATGCCGGCCACCCTCCCCCCTTATTACTCAGCCCTTTTCAAGCCGAATGCAGGCAACTGGATGCAGATGGATTAATATTGGGCATCTACAAAAATGTGGTTTTTGAAGAAAGATCCACCACGTTATCTCAAGGTGACTTAATCCTGTTGTATACCGACGGTTTAACCGAAGCGGAAAATGCCAATGGCGAGTTTTTCGGCCTAAAGCGCGTCAACGATATTCTCGTTCAACATGCTCGGGAAACCCCGCAAGCCATTATTGAAGTGCTGCTGGAACAGCTAAAAAAATTTTGCCGTAGCGAATCCTTTAACGATGATATTACGTTGATGGTTTTTAAGATGAATTAGTCATTGGACCGCAGTTAGTCCACGAAAAGTACAAATGCCGCCTCAAAAATAGTTTGAAGCTACCAGCAACAAACCGCCGGCAAACATGCCCGCCAGCACATCATCCAGCATGATGCCCAGACCTCCGTGGACCCGCCGGTCAACCCACTTAATCGGCCACGGTTTGAGTATGTCGAAGAACCTGAACAAGATAAACCCCAGCACCATAGCTTGCCAGGAAAAAGGAACCAGCCATAGGGTTATCAGGTAACCGGCAATCTCATCCCAGACGATGCCGCCAAAATCATGTTCATCCAGTTTCTTTGCGGCGATGTCGCAGATCCAGATACCGGCAGCCGTCACGATTAGCGTCAACAGGCTGTAAACGAACAGATTAGTTTGCGCAAATAGCCAGTAAACCGGAACAGCGGCCAATGTGCCCAAAGTGCCGGGGGCTTTTTTTGCCAGACCGGACCCGAAACCGAAGGCCAGGAACAGGATAGGATCGGACAGCACCTGTCTGGGCGTCAGTTTATTTTTGCCCAACTGGGTATTAAGAAAAATGCTCAAAGCCTTTTACCTCTAATGGTTGGATATGGCCCGATTTATTCAAGCGCAATCCCAGCCGGGATTCAATGACGCCGATTCGGGTAGCCGCTATGGCCAACCGCGCAGCCTGCTCCGGGCTTACGGTAAAACACAGCTCGTAGTCGTCACCGGCAGTCAGCGGCATAGACCAATCGCCGGTATCGTTTATGTAGGATCGCACCGCATTTGACAACGGCAATGCGTCCCAATCAAGACACCCGCCTACCCGGCTTTGCTCCAAAATATGGCCCAGATCGCCCGCCAAGCCGTCCGATAAATCTATGCAGGCATTGGCAACGCCGATTAAAGCCTGTCCTGCTTCGATCTGCGGATCAGGCCGGTTAAATCGGGTTAAAGCGGCCTCGGAATCCGCACAAACATAGCCTTGTTTTATCTTTAATCCCAGCCCGGCATCGCCCAAAAAGCCGGTCATATAAATAAAATCGCCGGGCCGGGCCGATGAGCGCAGCAGCGCCCGGCCTTTCGGGACTAAACCCATGGCCTGGACGGTCAATGTCAACGGGCCTGAGGTGGTGTCGCCGCCAATCAAATCCACCGAATAGCGTTCGGCCAATTTCAAAAAACCTTTGGCAAAAGCCGTCAACCAGTTTTCGTCAACCTTAGGCAGGGTTAGCGCCAGCGTCACGGAAACAGGCTTTGCGCCCATGCTGGCAAGATCGCTCAAATTCACGGCCAACAGTTTATGTCCCAGCAATTCCGGGTCGGCGTCGGCAAAAAAATGCACGTTCTCCACCATGGTGTCGGTGGTCACAGCCAGTTCATATCCGTCAGGAATCGACAGCAACGCACAGTCGTCGCCTATGCCCAAGCGCGTTGCCGGGTTTGTGACCTGCTGCTTGGTGAAAAAACGCTGGATCAGGGCAAATTCTGAAACTGACATGAGATGGGGGTAATCAAGATGCAAAGCTAAAGAGAAAAAATATGCTGAACGCTATAGCGTCTGAGCGCGCAGGATGCATTCCAACGCCGGAACGTGGAACGATAATCCTTGAAGTCTTTCACCTTTCGCCTTGCGCCTTACTTTTAATTTCCACCGCTCTTTTTTGTTGCGCGACTTTATCCAATATGCCGTTAATATATTTGTGGCTACCGTCGGCGCCGAAATGTTTGGCAAGGTTAATACCTTCATTTAAAACAACCCGATACGGCATATCCAATCGATGCAGCAACTCGTACACGCCGATTCTTAAAATCGCTCTTTCGACCGGGTCTATCGTATCGACAGGACGGTCTACAAATTCAGACAGCACCAGGTCAATAGCTTCCAGATTTTTAGGCACTCCGTAAAACAACTCGACAAAATAGCTTTTCTGGGCATCCTTCAATCGTTCTTCTTCCAGAAACTGCCGTTCGATTTCGCTAAGATCCTGACCGGCCATCTGCCATTGATACAATGCCTGTACAGCAGCTTTTCGGGCATTGGTTCGAGCTTGACTCATTATATTTCCAGATTATTAAATAAACTCACCATTTCAATGGCGGACATGGCCGCTTCCGCACCCTTATTGCCGGCTTTGGTGCCTGCGCGCTCTATCGCCTGCTCGATACTGTCAACGGTTAGCACGCCAAAACTGACCGGCACATTATATTGCAGGGAAACCTGCGCCAGACCTTTAACACATTCGCCGGCGACATATTCAAAATGCGGCGTGCCGCCACGGATCACCGCGCCTAAGGCGATAATCGCATCGTATTTTTTCGCCGCCGCGACGCGTTGCACCACCATCGGCAGCTCAAACGCACCGGGAGCCTTAACCAGATGAATATCCGCTTTATTGGCGCCGTGACGCACCAATGCGTCAATCGCACCGGCTTCCAATTGTTCAACGATGAAGCTGTTAAACCGTGAGGCTATGATGCAGAATTTACCGCCTTGAACGAGCAAATTTCCTTCAAAGGTTTTTAGTGTTGACATGATGTTTCTCTCGTGTGATTAACGTGTAATGTTGTTGAACTAACTTATTCAACCCACATGCTCGGCGACCTCCAAATCGAACCCGGACAGCGCGACATATTTTTTCTGGGGGCCTAAAACTTTCAGTTTGCGCACGCCCAGATCGGCCAATATTCTGGCGCCGGTTCCGGTGGTGCGCCAATCCGCGGCACCGGCAGCCGGACTGGGTTGACGATGCCGTTATCTTCCAACTGATAGTGATGTATCAATTCCGCCAGCGACTTGTTATCCTCGCTTTGCCTGATAACCACCAGCACCCCGCGCCCTTCTTCCGCTATTTTTTGCATGGCCTCCCGTAATGGAATGCTGCAATCGCTACGCTTGGATGCAAACACATCATCCAGCAGGTTACGTGCGTGAACCCTGACCAATATCGGTTCGTTGCCGGAAACCTGCCCCATGACCAGCGCCAAGTGCAGGTTATTGTCGTTTCTGTCCTGATACGCATACAGCCTGAAGTCGCCGAATTCGGTCGGATAAGCGCACTCGCTGATGCGTTCCAGGGTGTTTTCGTGCTGGATACGGTAGTGGATTAAATCGGCGATCGTGCCGATTTTAAGATCGTGCTGTTTGGCGAACACTTCCAGATCAGGGCGTCTAGCCATCGAGCCGTCTTCATTGAGGATCTCAACGATAACCGCCGCCGGTTCCACGCCGGCCAATCTGGCTAAATCGCAGCCCGCTTCGGTATGCCCGGCGCGGTTCAATACGCCGCCGGATTGCGCCATTAACGGGAAGATATGCCCCGGCTGCACCAGGTCATCGGCCTTGGCGTCCGTCGCCACTGCGCATTGAATGGTGCGCGCCCGGTCGGCGGCCGAAATGCCGGTGGTTACCCCGGTCGCCGCCTCGATAGACACGGTAAAATTGGTCGAATGGGCCGTCTTGTTTTCATTGACCATCAACGGCAAACGTAACTGCTGGCAACGCTCACCGGTCAAGGTCAAACAAATCAGGCCGCGACCGTAACGCGCCATAAAGTTAACGTCTTCGGGGCGCGTGAAAGAGGCCGCCATGACCAAATCGCCTTCGTTTTCACGGTCTTCATCATCCATAATGATGACCATTTTGCCTAAGCGTAAATCTTCTATAATTTCTTCGATAGTATTCATGTTGCCTTTGGACTTAGCCTAAAAAACCGCTTTTTTGCAATAATTCTTCCGTAACGCCGCACTGGCTTTTGGCCGCCGCATCACCCTTGATTAACCGCTCCAGATAGCGAGCCAGCAAATCCACTTCCAAGTTGACTTTGGTTCCGACCACTGCATCGCCCAATGTCGTCTCTTTGAGCGTATGCGGCACGATATTCACGCTAAATACCGCCCCATCGACTTCGTTGACAGTCAGGCTGATACCGTTGATGCAAATAGAGCCTTTTTCGGCAATATATTTAGCTAGGTTGTCGGGCGCTTTAAATTTAAACCGGAAAGAGCGCCCGTCCGCCCGCTTCTCGGTTACCGCACCGATGCCGTCGACATGACCGCTGACGATATGACCGCCCAGCCGGGTTGACGGCGTCAGGGCCAGTTCCAGATTGACCGGCGTACCCACTGCTGCCGTATTTAAGATGGTTCTGGACAAGGTTTCATTCGAAACATCGGCGCAAAAATAATCCCCACCCAACTCCACTGCGGTCAGGCATACGCCGTTGACGGCAATGCTGTCGCCCAGCGCGACATCATGCAGCGGTAATTTTCCGGTCGCTATCGTCAACCTGCAATCGCCGGCTTTCTGCTCGATTGCCGATATTTTGCCCACTGCCAAGATAATGCCTGTAAACATTGACGCCCCTACAATGGTGTATAAGTTAATTTTAAATCCTGGCCGATCTGCCTGACATCGCGCAGTTTCAACTGCTTTTTATCCGCCATCTGCTGCAAACCCGGCAGACTAAACAATCCGCGGCCTTGGTCGCCTAAAATACAGGGGGCCATATAAATGACATATTCATCGACCAAGCCTTCAGCCAGCAACGCGCCGTTAAGCACGGCCCCCCCCTCAACCAGCAACTCGTTGATTTGCTGCCGGCCTAAAAAATCCATCACGGCGTGCAAATCCAACCGTCCGTTTTTTCCGGACAGTTGATAAACTTCAAAGCCCGCCTGCTGCAACACGTGATATTTTTGCTGATTCTGCGCGCAGGTTAAAATCAGGCTGCGTCCCGGGAGCTTTGCCATCTTGGCGGTAACCGGCATGTTTAGATGCGTATCCAACACCACCCGGACAGGTTGCTCGATGGTCCAATCTACACGGGCATTCAACGATGGATCATCCGCCAACACGGTATTGACGCCGGTCAAGATCGCCGAACTCTCAGCCCTTAACCGCTGTACATCGGCCCTGGCCTCGGCCGAAGTAATCCATTTGCTTTCGCCCGACGCCATTGCGGTGCGTCCATCCAGACTCATAGCCAGCTTGCTGCGCACAAACGGGCGGTTTTCGGTCATGCGCTTGATAAAACCGCGATTTAACGCCAGCGCGTCTTCCTGCAAAACGCCGCAGCACACTTCGATGCCCGCCGCTTTGAGCTTTTCCAGCCCGCTGCCCGACACCTGAGGATTCGGGTCCTGCATAGCCGCAACAACCCGAGCGATTCCGGCTTTTACCAACGCATCGCAACACGGCGGCGTCCTGCCCTGATGACTGCATGGTTCCAGCGTCACATAGGCGGTTGCGCCCTTGGCATCCGGTACATTTTTTAACGCTTCGACTTCCGCATGGCCTTGGCCTGCTTTAACATGCCAGCCCTCCCCGATTACTGCATCGTCCCTGACTAAAACACAGCCTACACGAGGATTGGGATCGGTCGTATAGCGGCCTTTTTTAGCCAGATAAACGGCTCGCGCCATATAAAAAACATCGCGCGGTGCTGTCATTATTTCTTCTGCAAATGTTCGATCATATCGGTGAATTCACTGACATCCTGAAAACTGCGATAAACCGAGGCAAAGCGCACAAAAGCGACATGATCCAGCAAACTTAATTCTTTCATGACTTGCTCGCCCAACTCCTGCGCCGGTATTTCCCGTTCGCCCTTTGCCATCAAGTCCTTTTTTATCCGGTTGATCGCAGCTTCGATGTCATCGCTGCCTACCGGCCGCTTTTCCAGCGCCCTGAGCATGCCTGCACGCAGCTTATTTTCCTCGAAAGGTTCGCTTATGCCGTTACGTTTAACAACACGGGGCAGCGTTAACTCGGCCACTTCATGCGTAGTAAAGCGCTCCTTACAGGCGTTGCATTCGCGTCGGCGGCGAACCTGATCGCCTTCATGCGCCAATCTGGAATCGAGAACCCGCGTATCTTGCGCCCCACAAAACGGACATCGCATAGTTAAGCCACTGTTTTATATAGACTGATGACCGCCATGAATGGAGAAAATGCCGTCGGCTGCAAGAAGCAGTCCCAGTAAAACCGGTCGTCAAATTTGAAAACCGCTAATTTTATAACACTCTGCATTTTATCTGTATTTTATTTTCTAAACTATAATGTCCGCTCAACCACACCGCTCAAGGCAAAGCTAAATGAAAGAACAAGAAGGCGTAATCAAATATCAGTTAAATCATACGCAACAACCGATTGATCCTTTATTCCCCTTAACCGAAATCAACGCGTGGCGCACTATCGCAGTCCGGCTTGAACTGATCGGACAAGTCCCGGATCGATACGACAACATCGGCTTCGGTAATATCAGCCAAAGAATCGAACCGCACAGCAACCAATTTATCGTCAGCGGGACTCAAACCGGACATATCGAGCAACTCAGCCGCGAACATTATTGCCTTATCGTCAAAGCGGAACCGCACCGGAACCGGATTGAATCCTGCGGCTTGTGCAAGCCTTCTTCAGAGTCATTGACCCACGCCAGCGTTTACGCCCAGGACAATGCCATTCAAGCCATCATTCACGCGCACAGCCCTGACATCTGGAAGCATACCATGGCGCTTGGATTGCCCCACACGACTGCCGATGTTCCCTACGGCACTGTTGAAATGGCGGCGGCTGTTGAGCAATTATTCCAATCCGGCAAGCTGTCGCACACTTCAATATTTACCATGCTGGGGCATGAAGACGGGGTCGTTGCTTTCGGCAGAAACATGCAGGAAGCGGCCTGGGAACTGATCAAACAGTTATCGCTGGCTATCAGCATTGAACAACAATCGCTTAACCGATAAAATGAAAGCTTTATCAGCAACTGTTAATGAAATATGCCGGAAATACTGATCTACACCACCAATATTTGCCCTTACTGCATGATGGCTAAACGCCTGCTCGACAAAAAGGGTGCTCACTACACAGAAATTAATGTGGATGCCAAACCCGGTTTAAGAGAAGAAATGATGCTTAAAACCAAGCGCCGGACGGTTCCGCAAATTTATATCGGCGATTACCATGTCGGCGGCTTTGACGATCTGTATGCGCTGGATCAACAAAAGAAACTGGATGATTTGCTGAAAGCCGCATAGGCTACAGCAGCATCGGAATGCCGGGCATAAGCAGCATGCCCGGCAGGTTTTACAACCCTCTTAAAATATCCTTTTTAATATCTTCGACATTTTCCAGCCCTACTGAAATTCTTATCAAACCGTCTTTAATGCCTGCAGCCGCTCTGACTTCGGGCGTTAATCGGCCATGCGTGGTGGTTGCGGGATGGGTGATGGTCGTTTTAACGTCGCCCAGATTTGCTGTAATCGACAGCATTTCGGTCGCATCGATCAGCTTCCAGGCGTGATCCTTGCCGCCGGTCAATTCAAAACTGACTATACCGCCAAACTGACTTTGCTGACGCTTGGCCAGTTCGTGCTGGGCATGCGATGACAAACCCGGATAATGAACCTTGGCGACTCCGGCCTGCTGCTCCAGCCATTTAGCCAGCTCAAAGGCGTTGTCGCAATGCGCTTTCATTCTGACCGCCAGCGTTTCCAGCCCGGACAAAAACACCCAGGCGTTAAAAGGGCTCATCGTCGAACCGCCGGTGCGCAGATACGGGTAAATATGCTTTTCTATAATCTCTTCACTGGCAACAACGGCGCCGCCGACGCAACGCCCCTGACCGTCTATATATTTGGTTGCCGAATGGACAACGATGTCCGCGCCCAGTTCCAGAGGCTTTTGCAACACCGGCGTACAAAAACAATTGTCCACGATCAGCAGGCAGCCGTGTCTGTGGGCTATGTCTGCAAGCACCGAAATATCGGCAATTTCAGTCAACGGATTGGACGGTGTTTCCAGAAACAAGAACCGGGTATTCGGTTTAATCGCCGCCTCCCAGGCCGCTGCATCGATCAAATCGACAAAATCGGCCTCAACGCCGAACTTGCCGAAATAATTCTGGAACATCAACACGGTATTACCGAACACGCCGCGTGAACAGACCACATGATCGCCGGCTTTGAGCAGTCCCATGCCGACCGCCATAATGGCCGCCATGCCCGAGGAAAATGCCAGGCAACGTTCGCCTTTCTCCATTAACGCCAGCCTTTCCTGAAAGGCGCTCACCGTCGGGTTGGTAAAACGGGAGTAAATATTGCCCGGTTTCTGGCCGGTAAAGCGCAAAGCAGCCTCTTCGGCACTCTTAAACACATAACTGGATGTGGCGAAAATCGGTATGCTGTGCTCATCTTCATGAGTGCGTCGATGCCCGGCCCTGATCGCCTGGGTTTCCAGAGTGTAGTCGTTCCAGTTAATGTCTTTCATTAGTCTTTAAACATATTTATTTGTTAAAAAGATCGGGCAAAAGGCTAAGGACGCAAGGCAAAAAACAGGCGCCAATCCGGCTGGTCTTTATCTTTCGCCTTTCGCCTTTAGCCTTGCTCCTCAATCACCGTTTTGCATTCCGATAATGAAATTTTCCGAGTTCCTTTCCGATTGCGCACCATCATTGCGCAAAGCCTCGGTGCGCTCCAGATAGGCATCGTCAATATCTCCGGTGATGTATTCTTTACTAAAGCAGGAGGTATCGAAGTGCGCAATATGCTGATTACCTTTGCGAACTGCATCAATCAAGTCATTCAGCTCCTGATAAATCACCCGGTCTGCACCGATTGCTTCGCATACTTCATCCTCAGTACGATCATGGGCGATCAATTCATGCGCGGCCGGCATATCGATGCCGTAAACATTGGGATAACGCACCGGCGGCGCGGCAGAGGCAAAGTAGACTTTTTTAGCGCCGGCATCCCTGGCCATCTGGATAATCTGCGCGGATGTTGTGCCTCTGACGATTGAATCGTCAACCAGCAATACATTCTTGCCTTCAAATTCAAGACTAATGGCGTTTAACTTTTGCCTGACCGATTTTTCCCGCATTTTCTGTCCAGGCATAATAAATGTCCGGCCGATATAGCGGTTTTTAATAAAGCCTTCACGGTATTTTACGCCCAAAATATTTGCCATCTGCAAAGCTGCTGTTCGGCTGGTGTCTGGGATCGGGATAACCACATCGATGTCATGCTCGGGCCAGTCTCTTTGCACTTTTTTGGCTAATTTTTCCCCCATGCGCAGGCGAGCCTTATAAACCGAAATACGATCGATGATTGAATCCGGCCTGGCAAAATAAACATACTCGAAAATACACGGACAATGATCTATCTCGTCAGCGCACTGCTTGGTATGCAATACGCCTGATTCTTCAATAAACACCGCTTCGCCGGGCTCAATGTCTCTGATCAGGTCAAAACCCAGCACGTCCAGTGCAACGCTTTCGGATGCGATCATGAATTCCGAACCTTGCTCCGATTTTCTTTCTCCAAATACTATGGGCCGGATGCCGTGGGGATCCCTGAAACCTAAAATTCCGACCCCGGCAATCATAATAACGACTGCATAAGCGCCTCGGCAGCGGCGATGGACTCCCGATACCGCCTGAAAAACATCGTCCACGCTTAATTGCAATTTCCCCAAACTCTGCAATTCATGAGCAAAGACGTTCAACAAAACCTCGGAGTCGGAATCGGTGTTGATATGCCGTTGATCTTCCACGAACAGAGCCTTTTTCAGCTCTTCTGTATTGGTCAAGTTGCCGTTATGCGCAAGCGTCAGGCCGAAAGGGGAATTTACATAGAAAGGTTGCGCTTCCGCAGAACTAGTGCAGCCCGCCGTTGGATAACGAACGTGAGCAATACCCATATTGCCTTTCAATTTCAACATTTGGGCATTGGTGAAAACATCACGGGTCAAGCCGTTTTCCTTACGCAAATGCAGCCGTCCGGCTTCGCAAGTCACAATACCTGCGGCATCCTGTCCCCTATGTTGCAGAACTGTCAGGGCATCATATAAATCCTGATTAACAGCTTGATGTGAAACGATACCAGCAATACCACACATTATTTTTTAACCTGCCTTGTTTTGTAGAGATTAGCGAAAGAGTACGCGGTAATTGATGTATTCCGCTGAACCTGAAGAAATATGATCCCGCAACCATACGGCGAGCGACTGAAAAGGCGGAATCAATGTTGATTCCGTCCACCAGGAATCCTTGGGCAAGGGTGTAAATCCAGCCAGAATGACAACGACGGTAACAACGACCATGCCGCGAACAACGCCAAAAATCATCCCGCCGAAACGATCCATAAACGTTAATCCGGTATTTCTAGTCAATACACTCAATAGAAAACCTATTAAACCGCCAAGGCCCAGAGTAATTGCAAATAGCGCCAAAAAAGATGCTGCCATTCTGGTCGGCGGATGGCTGAAAGTCGATTCCAGAAAACCGGAAAACTCACGACTGAATCTCAAGCTTACCCAAATTGCCAGCACCCAGAATACCAATGAGAAAAATTCGCTAATAAATCCGCGCAACAGTCCAATCACAAAAAAAATAAAAACAAGCCCTATGAGGGTAAAATCTATCCAGATCATGCTTTTATTCCTAGCATTACTCAGATATCAGAATTGCCTTTATATTCTGTTTATCCAGTCTTAATTTCATTGCCGCCGCCTTTTTCCCGTCAAGCTCAGGGCCTACCCGGAGCCGATATGCGGTGCCTTTGTCTGTTTCAACGGTATCGAGCGAAGCGGGTACACCTTGTTCACGCAAGCTGTCCCAAAGAGACATTGCATTTTCTTTTTTACTGAAACTGCCTAGTTGAATATACCAGCGCACCAACTTTGTATTCGCTTTCGGCGCCGCTTCCGGTTTTTTTGCTTCCGCAACAGCAGCTGCGAGACTCTTCGCGTCGCCAAGCTGTTTAGGCGTCGTTTGTCGCGGGGCTTCGCCTAAAGAGCCCGCTTTGGCGGCGGTTATTGAGGGTTCATTTTCAGGCTTTTTAACCGTTATAGGTTTTACCGGCTCTACCGCTTTTTTAACTTTAGCCGCTGTTTCTACATGAGCGTCCTTAGCTTGCGCCTTGGGAGCCGTGTTTTTGCCGGTTTCGTCTACAGGATGTGGGTGAGAAACTGAAGCTGCCGCCGGTAAAGGCTTCTCCACCACAGCCTGTGGATGCGCCTTTGG
>JALNYY010000094.1 GCA_023229605.1 Methylobacter sp. | reverse complement strand
ATCCCGTGTTGTAGGAAAAGCCTGGAAAATTCCGGTGATACCTCAATTGGCGGCTCAAATGGAGCTTGTCGCCGAGCTGCTCAAAACCGAAACTTCAGGCGAACAGGAAGATATATTGGAAAGCGAGTAGATACAAGCCTGGATGGGTTTGAAGAAGTTAAGCGTACCCAAGGTAAATTAACGCGAACTTCGATCGCTCCGTATTCCGCTAGGCTATATTTGAAATCAACACCAGCGCCCGGTCAATTTCCTCAAGCGTATTATAAAAATGCGGCGAAAAGCGTATGCCGCCGCCGCGCAAGGCGCAAACCACGCCGTTTTCCTGCAAATATTTATACAGCTCTTCGTTTGCTACCGTCCGGTGTTTGAATATAACAATACCGGATTTGAGCCGGCTTTGCCGCTCCGACAATAAAACCAGCTGCCTGTTTTTAGCAATCGCATCTTTCAAATAGTCCGATTTTTCAATCACCAGGGCTTCGACTGTAGCCATGTCCGTTTCCAGCAACAGGGACAAGCTGGCGGAAAAAGCATGGATGCCCAACATATTGGGGCTGCCGCATTCGAAACGGCGGGCCGTGGGATGAATTTCCCACGGCTGGTTTTCATAATTATGGATGTCTTTCATCATGTGCCAGCCGTACTGGGTTAGCTTTAGCTTGTCCCTGGCTACGGGCGTGGTGTAAAAAACGCCCAAACCTTCGGGGCCGAACATCCATTTATGACCGTCGGCCATCACAAAATCCGCCTGACAAGCCTGCACATCGAACTGCACCGCGCCGAGACTCTGGATCGCGTCAATGCAAAACAAGATGCCGCGGTGCTTGCAGAATTCGCCGATCCTTTCCAGGTCCATGCGCAGCCCCGAGGCAAATTGTATGGAACTGATGGTCAATAAGCGCGTGTTGCCGTCTACCAGCGCAAATAAAGCATCCTCGGGCGTATCTGCGCTATTCAAATCGGCTTGACGGAATTCCACACCCTGATCGGCCAGGGATTCCCATGGCAGCCGGTTGGAGGGGAATTCCTCATTGCTGGATACGATATTGTCGCCGGGCTGCCACTGCAAACCGTAGGCGACAAAGGATAAGGCTTCCGAGGTGTTTTTAACCAGGGCAATATCGTCAGCGGAGGGGGCGTTTAATAAAGCCTGCAATTGGCTGCGCAGTTCGACTTCCTTGTTCAGCCAGTCCAGATAAAAATGTGAGCCGTAGCGGACGTTTTGTTCGGCAAACTTGATCACCGCCGCGCCGGTTCTTTTGGGCCAGGGACCTACGGCGGCATGGTTGAAGTAAATTAATTCGTCGGTCAGGGGAAATTCGGGATGTTTCATTATATTCATCAGTAGAGTAGTTTAAACGGCATGTTCTTATGCCATTCTTTTAAATCAATTTCAATGCGTGACTGCCAGCCTTTACCTGATCGCTTTAAAAGCGGCAGGCACTTCAGGCGATAGCCGGATAGTAATCGGAAGGCCAAGAAGGGGTAGAACATCGTGTCATCAGCAGCCATCAGGTTCGACAATGCGTATCGGGCGAGTCCCAATCTTTGCCCCCGTGACCTCATCCACAGCTACAGGTTTAATTTCTATTCCTGTTTCGGCGTCTAAGATGCGCACCAACTTGCCTTCGCCACGGTATTGGCGTCCCCACGCGCCAATCATGAAAAGCACCGGCAGGAAATCGCGACCGGCAGCGGTCAGCACATACTCCTCACGCGGTGGGCGCTCCGAGTAGAGCCGTTTTTCCAGCAATCCCTCCTCAGTCAGCATCGCCAGCCGCCGGGTCAGGATCGTGGGTGCAATGCCAAGGCTTTTCCGGAACTGGTCGAAGCGAGTGAGGCCAAAATGTGCGTCCCGTAAGATCAGTATGCTCCACGCATCACCCATGAAAGCCAGGCTGCGCGCGATTGGACAAGGGTCATTGCAAATATTTTTTGTGTTCATACTGTTTAGGTAGTGACTCGATTTCAAATTGGTAGTAACATACTATCGAAATGATAGTTAAATTGCTTTCAAATCGATACTATCACTTTAACGACAGACAATCCACCCCACAAGGAAATTTGATATGAACAAGAACGATATGGGCGTCGCCCTGGTCACAGGAGCATCTTCAGGCATTGGACGGGCAACGGCTAAAAGGCTCAATCAGGCAGGTTACCGGGTATTCGGAACCAGTCGTAAGGCGATGGGCGAAAGCGCCGACGGCATCACGATGCTGATCTGCGATGTGACCGACGAGGCTTCGGTGCAGCAGACGGTGGCCGCGGTTTTGCAGCTGGCAGGGCGCATCGACCTGCTGGTCAATAATGCCGGCATTGGCTTACTCGGCGCTGCAGAAGAGTCTTCTACCGCGCAGGCCGAAGCCTTGTTCGATGTGAACGTCTTCGGCATCACCCGTGTGACAAACGCCGTGTTGCCGACAATGCGTAGCCAAGGGAAAGGCAGAATCATCAATATGAGCTCCATATTGGGTCTGATACCGTCCCCCTACAATGCGCTGTATGCGGCGACGAAACATGCTGTCGAAGGTTATTCCGAATCGCTCGACCACGAATTGCGCACATTCGGCATTCGGGTTGTGCTGGTCGAGCCAGGACTTACGCGAACTTCGTTCGAAGAAAGCATCAAGAGGCCTGATCGACCGCTTGCCGCCTATGAGTCGGTGCGCGCTGACATGGGAGCGTTAATGCGGAACGGGGTGAGTGCAGGCGATGCCCCTGAAGTTGTCGCAGATACGGTTGTGAAAGCGGCGACTGACGCAGCACCCGGAAGACGCTATACCGCCGGAAAATTAGCGCAGCAGGTCAGTTTCATGCGTCGATTCCTCCCCGAATCCATGGTCGATAAGAACCTACGCAAGTACAACAATCTGCCTGTCTGATAAGCAAGAATACAGTGGCGGGGCGTTGCCGCAGTAACTTAGCTGCACGCGAGAAACGACAAGCAGATTGTCCCAGAAGAGAACGGCATGATCCATTTGAAGACCAGAATATTTTTTAACATAAAAGATGTATCTATATCCCTATAGGATTATTAATGGCTACGCGCAATAAATTTCGTTTGTTCAGACTTTGGGCGTGTCTGTTCTTGTTTATCTCCTTGTCGATGGGATGTTCCCGTCAAGACCAGGAAGTTAAATTGTCACTACGTCCGGTCAAAGTATTTCGAGTGGGATATATCAGCGAAGGGCGCATGACACCTTACGCCGGAGAGGTACGGACACGCTTTGAGACGACTTTATCCTTCAGGGTGGCAGGCAGGATAATAGCAAGACCCGTTGAGATTGGAGATCGTGTCCGCAATGGACAGCTATTGGCAAGGCTCGACAACAGTGATTTTCAACTTGCCGTACAAGCCGTGAAAGCTCAGCTCAAGTCCGCCGTAGCCGATCGGGATTTTGCCGGGGATGATGTGACACGTTACCGGGAACTCTTAGCGCAAAAGGTAATCAGTAGCCCTGATTTTGATCGCCGCCAAACGGCATACACAACTGCACAGGAACGGGTTTCTGCACTTGAAGCACAGCTAAAACAAACGACGAACCAACTGGATTACACGGAGTTATCAGCCGATCGCGATGGTGTTATCACCGCTTTGGACGTTGAAAAAGGACAGGTTGTCGCTGCTGGTCAGCCTGTAGTCAAGTTGGCTCAGCTTGATGAAAAAGAAATTTACTTCGACATACCCGAGCAGCGCATCTCTGAGATAAAAAACCATCAGCGCGTGGAGGTAAGCTTGTGGTCGGAGGATGAACGTAAATTCAATGCGGAAATTCGCGAAATAAGTGCTTCCGCTAATCCGGCTAGCCGCACTTATCGAGCCAAAGCGACATTGCTGGACGGACAAGACGAGGCGCACCTGGGTATGACCGCTACGGTGTGGGTTGCTTCGGATAAAACCGGACAGATCGCCGTGCCGCTTTCAGCCGTGTTTACTGCACAGGACCAGCCCAAGCAGCAGAAAGTATGGTTAGTGGATGAGGTTAGCCATCATGTTAAGGCTGTGCCGGTTCAAATCGGAATCGCATTGGCGGATGAATTGACGACTGTTGCAGGACTTAAAGCGGGGCAATTAATCGTCAGTGCCGGTGTACAGCGTATCAAGGAGGGGCAAACTGTGCGCTTGCCGGCGTCGGTTCCGATGGACGAGAAAGTCCAGGAAACTGCCGTTCCAGGTAAACAGCCATGAAGGATTTCAATTTAAGCGAATGGGCGCTGGAACATCGTGCTTTCACGGGTTTTGTTATGGTATTGCTGTTGTTGGGTGGGATTTTCGCTTATTTCACTTTGGAACAGCGTGAAGACCCGAAATTTACCTTTCGGTTGATGGTGGTTAAAACCCTGTATCCTGGGGCAACGGCACTTGAGGTCGAGAACCAAGTAACCGATAGGCTGGAAAAAAAGCTGCAAGAACTGCCAAACCTGGACTATTTACGCAGCTATTCGAAACCCGGCGAATCCGTGATTTTCATTACGCCGCGGGAAGATATTCCAGCGACCGAAATTGCTTATCTTTGGTATCAGGTGCGTAAAAAGATTGCCGACATAAAAATAGCCATGCCGCCCGGTGTGATCGGGCCTTTTTTCAATGACGAATTCGGCGATACCTATAGTTTGCTGTATGCCTTCTCCGGGGAAGATTTTAGTTATGCGGAACTTAAGGACATTGTCGATTCGGCACGGCAGCAGCTTCTGCGCGTCAACGATGTTGAAAAAGTCGATCTGATCGGTGTGCAGGATGAAAAGATTTATGTTGAATTTTCCGATAAAAAGCTCGCCGAACTGGGTCTGGATGTGGCATCGGTTGCCCAAGCACTGCAAGCGCAAAACGGGATGGTACCCGCAGGAACGCTAATCACCCCGCATCAGAATCTGCCTATTCGGCTTACCGGTTCATTCGATTCGGTGGAGACTGTCGCGAATCTTCCGGTTCGTATCGAAGGGCGAACCTTCAGGGTGAGTGATTTTGCCAAGGTAAGCAGAGCTTACATCGATCCCGCTGAATTCAAAATGCGGTTCAATGGCAAGGATGTCATCGGTCTGGGCGTGACCATGAGTAAGAAAGGTAATGTCTTGGCATTAGGCAAGTTACTTGAAACGGCTATGGCTGATATTGAGGACAATCTCCCCATTGGCGTTGATGTTGAAAAAGTAGCCGACCAATCCAAAGTAGTGAACTCCGCTATCGGCGAATTCTTGCGTACCTTCTGGGAGGCGTTGGCGGCGGTACTTCTGGTTAGCTTCTTAAGCCTTGGGATGCGGGCAGGTTCGGTCGTCGCCTTGACAGTGCCGGTTGTGCTGGTCGGAACATTGCTTTGTATGTTGCTGTTCGGTTTGGAAATTCATCGTATCTCCTTGGGCGCACTGATTTTAGCCTTAGGGTTGCTGGTGGATGACGCCATGATTGCCATTGAAATGATGGCGCAAAAACTCGAACAGGGTTGGGATCGAATGCGTGCCGCAACCTATGCTTACCGGGTTACAGCATTTCCGATGCTGACCGGTACCCTGATTACGGTAGCGGGGTTTCTGCCGGTAGGCTTGGCGAAATCATCAGCGGGCGAATATACCGTGGCTATATTCCAGGTGGTCGGTATTTCGCTGATTCTTTCCTGGATAGGCGCAGTGGTATTCACGCCCTATCTTGGCTATTTAATCCTCAAAGTTAAAGTGAATACCGCCCAAACCCAACACGATCACTTTGCTACCCCTTTTTACAATCGCTTGCGTCTTTGGGTTGATTACTGTTTAGAACACCGTAAAACAATCATCTTAGCAACCATCGTGCTATTCGCTGTAGGCGTGGCGACATTGAGCAAGGTTCCTCAACAGTTTTTTCCGTTATCAAATCGGCCGGAACTGATCGTCGATCTCTGGCTTCCGGAAGGTAGCGCCTTCGCGCAAACTGAAACAGTCGCCAAACGGATGGAAGCTATTCTCGCCAAAGATGAAGAAATAGTCAGTTATGCGAGCTATATCGGCGGCGGCACGCCACGGTTTTTCTTGCTCATTGTTCAACAACTGAGCAATACCAACCTGGCTGAATTCGTTTTGGTGACGAAGGACAACACGGCCCGCGAACGGGTCATGCAACGGATCAGGCAGACCTTAGCCACCGGTTTTCCTGAAGTGCGAGGGCGGGTGATGCGCCTCAACGTCGGGCCGCCTATGGATTATCCAATCGTATTCCGGGTTTTTGGTGAAGATGCCGGCCAGGTTAGAATGATCGCCGATCAAGTGGCTGAGGTTGTCCGCGCTAACGCCAATACGGTTGATGTGAATGACGACTGGCATGAACGCATCCCTTCAGTCCGCCTGGTTTTAGATCAGGATAAAGCGCGTGCGCTTGGCGTTTCGACCGCTAGCCTTTCTCAAGCATTGCAGGCGCATTACACCGGCATTCCGGTCGGTCAGTTCCGTGAGGATGATAAATTAATTGATATTGTCTGGCGGGCGCAACACCCGCTACGCATGGGCGTAGATAAGTTACCCAATATCAATGTACCGGCCCATCAGAGTCAATCGGTTTCTCTGTCGCAATTGGTCACGACCGAAACGACTTTTGAAGACGGCGTACGTTGGCGGCGCAACCGTTTTCCTGCGGTATCGGTGCGTGCCGATGTCGTAGAGGGGATGTTAGCCCCTGATGTCGCAGCGCAGATTGTGCCAAAACTGGAAGACCTGCAAAAAAGTGTGCCAACCGGCTATTTCATCGAGACCGGCGCGGCAAAAGAAGATGCCTGGACTGCCCAAAAATCGATTCTGATCTGGATTCCGCTGGTGGTTATCGCCACCCTTATCCTGTTGATGATGCAGCTACAGAATTTATCCCGAACTTTTCTGGTGTTTGTGACCGCGCCGCTGGGCGTGATTGGAGCGGCGTTTGCCCTAATGCTATTCGGCGCACCTTTTGGCTTTGTCGCTTTATTAGGGATTATTGCGCTCGCTGGAATGATTATGCGCAATTCCGTCATTCTGGTGGATCAAATCGAGCAGGACGAAAAAGCAGGTTTAGACACGTGGACAGCTATTGTCGAATCGACGGTTCGACGGTTCCGCCCTATTTTATTGACTGCCGCCGCAGCGATTCTCGCCATGATTCCATTATCCCGTAATGACTTTTTTGGACCGCAAGCCATAGCCATTATGGGCGGGTTGACGGTCGCTACGGTGCTGACGGTATTTTTTCTGCCCGCATTGTATGCGGCCTGGTTCAAAGTGCAGCGGGTTCGGCCAACATCGAATACACCGCTGGACAGCGCGCTATTAGAGACCGGAGGTTCCTATGAATAATCGATTTCAAGTTCGGATGATCATCTTGTCAATAGCTGTTCTTAGCGGTTGTACGCCGACCAGAGTCAGCGACCGAATAAAACTGGTCGATATTAATAATTGGCATCATGCCCCCACCGATCAAACCGGTGCAACGGACACCGATTTAAAAACATGGTGGAAAGGCTTCCAAGACCCTCTACTGAATGACTTGATCACTCAAGCCTTGAATAATAATCATGACCTTAGGATCGCTAAAGCGCGTGTTCGGGAAGCCGGAACCTTGGTGACCATCGCCGAATCGGCGCTCTATCCCAGTATCGACCTGTTCTCATCCGGCGGACGGGAAAAAAAGATCGACCGGATTATCGGCGTACCCGGTAAACAAGGTATTGAACTGAAAACACCGACTGCCGATGCCATCAGTGGCGGACTGGCGGCGCGGTGGGAAATCGATTTGTTCGGCGGTAGGCGCCTAGAAGCGGAGGCCGCTATCGCGCAATCGGCAGGAGCCGAAGAAGCTTTACGCGCCGTCCAAGTAGGATTACTGGCTCAAGTCGCAACGAATTATCTGGAGCTGCGAGGCCTACAGAAGCGAATTGGCCTTCAGCAAGAAAATATAGAAGTCCAAAGGGAAAAGCTAAGGGCATTACAGCTTTTTGAAAAGAACGGTCTAGTTACCGAAGCCGATGTTGCCAATCAGGATACTTTGCTTAAAAGTACCGAATCTGCTCTTCCTGTTCTCACAAGCTCAGCCAAAACATTAACCCATCGAATCGGTGTGTTGCTGGGCGAGCCTCCTGATAAGCTTGAAACCGGCTTATCCCAATCCGCGCCGTTACCCGTTACTTTGCCCGGCATTCCCAAGCTTCTTCCTTCCGGCTTGCTGTCGCAACGCCCCGATCTACGTCTTGCCAAAACCGGGGTCACCGCAGCCGCTGCTTACCTGGGAACCGCACGAGCCGACTTGTTCCCTAAATTAGTGCTGTCGGCCAGCGGAGGTTTTGGCGCACTGGCCGTTGGCGGGTTTTCCAGCCTTGCTGAAAGCGTTTATACGCTGGGTTCGGGGCTAACCATGCCGATATTTAATGCCGGCCGTATTCGGGCCCACATCACAGCAGTGGATGCAAGGCTTGATCAGGCCGCGTTGAACTACGAAAAAACATTTTTACTGGCACTGGAAGAGGTTGAAAATGCCTTTGTGGCACATGCCACGTCTAAGGAGCGCGAAAGACAACTGTCGGAAGCCGAAAAGGCGGCGGAAAAAGCTTACCAGTCAACTGAAGCGCTATATCAACGGGGCGTTAAAGATTACCTATCCCTACTTGATGCGCGGCGCAATAAATTGACTGTCGGTGACGAGAGCCTAAAGGCCAAAACCGCAATCAGCGTCTCAATGGTGTCGCTTTACCGAGCCTTTGGCGGCGGGTGGGACGCCACCACCTCGGCTAGCCTGGCCGAAGATGAGGGTATTAAGCCAATTTATCGGGAGGGTGTTCAAAAATGAACAAAGATATAATGCAAACCTTTGAGTTCGACGGAATAGTTCGCCTCCAGGTTTTGCTTGCACATCGATCAAATGCGCCATTTAGATCAGGCATGCAAGAAACCGTTTGCCATGCCGCCCAACCACTACCCAGTTTGGCGGCAGCCTCATGAAAATTGAAAAGATAGCCAAACCTGCGTTGCGGCTTTTTGTTGATCCACCTTGACTTGAATTATTTCATAATTGCCACGTGGCCAGTCGACACGTTGATGGGGCTATACTAAGGGGACAAGCTCTATGCACCATAATGGATCGCATGCTGAAAAATCGAAAAAAATTGGTGCGCGTGTATTTACTTTCGAGTCGACACTATGTAAATTATCAGCATATTATTTTTATAGCTCGATAACTTACGGCTGAAAGAAATTACATGAATAAATATGCTGCTTTTAAATTAAATCGACCCAATTTGCTTGGCTTGCTGATTTTTTTGCCGTTACTGCTTTCTTCCGCCAATGCGCTCGCCGAGCTTCAGATAGCGCGAGAAGCGGAAGTTAAGAGTTGTAACTATTTGGCCGAAATCGAGGGCAATTCAGGCTACGGCAAAAACTACAATTGGCAAAGCCTGGCAAAAGATTCAGTCCTCGCCCAGGCAGAAAAAATGGCCGCAACGCATGTTGTATGGATGCAGTTTAATCCGGTCGGCGGTTTTAATGGCGTTGCCGTAGCCAAAGCCTACCGTTGTCAATTAGCGTATACATCTGACCAGTAATAGTGCGGCTTGAGTGCTTGCTGCCGATTTGCCAGGATGATTGCACCATCTTGGTGCTGATTTACGATACACCCCCGCTTGCAATTTCCCACAAGAGTAGTCCGCCGATACGGCAGATCTTTCGCCTTCCCGATATTTATTTGTTTAAATCGCACACCGATATGTCCGTTACCGGCAATTTCGGACATGGAAACGGTTGTTTTTGGCTTTGGAAAATTTAAACGCCACTGATAATATGATCGTTGCCGTGTTAGATGCCGGACTTGCCCAATGCGACCCATTTTAGCTACAGCTTTCGAGATACCGTTGGTATAACCCCGGCTTTTGTAGTTCGGGAAATTAATCGTTTTTGATGCTTGAACGCTGAGTGCGGCCAGGCAGCACAGCGATTATTCGGCGATAATTATAATAAACAATAACAGGAACAAAGCACTATGGCCACGTGGTTAGACTCATCCTTTTTATCAAAAGACAGAATTATTGCGAAGCCGGGTTTTAACCGCTGGCTGGTTGCTCCGGCGGCACTGGCGGTGCATCTGTGTATCGGCCAGGTTTACGCATTCAGCGTTTTTAATCTGCCGTTGACCAAGGTGCTGGGCGTAACGGAATCGTTGCCGGAAGATTGGAAGCTGACCACACTAGGCTGGATATTCAGTCTGGCTATCGTGTTTTTAGGGCTATCGGCCGCATTTGCCGGAAAATGGCTGGAGCAAGTCGGGCCGCGCGTTACTATGTTTTGTTCGGCGCTCTGCTTTAGCTCCGGTTTTTTTGTGGCCGCGCTTGGGGTAGAGCTGCATGCAATTTGGCTGCTGTATTTCGGCTACGGCGTATTGGGCGGCATCGGTTTGGGGCTGGGTTATGTTTCGCCGGTTTCGACATTGATTAAATGGTTCCCGGATCGGCGCGGCATGGCGACCGGCTTGGCTATCATGGGTTTCGGCGGCGGCGCAATGATCGGCGCGCCGTTAAGCGTGCTGTTAATGAAGTATTTTTCGTCGTCGGCATCGATCGGCGTTGCCCAGACTTTCGTGACCTTGGGCTGTATTTATCTGGTTTTCATGATGATCGGCGCCTTCAGTATCCGTTTGCCGGAAGAAGGCTGGTTGCCTGATAACTTTCAGCCGGAGCTGCGTAAAGCTAAGTTGATAACGGACAACCATGTGCATGTCGAGCAAGTGCTTAAGACACCTCAGTTTTACCTGTTGTGGCTGGTGTTGTGTTTGAATGTTACCGCCGGAATCGGCGTATTGGGCCAGGCTTCGGCGATGAGCCAGGAGATGTTTAAGGATCAGATTACGCCTGAAAAAGCCGCCGCGTTTGTGGGTATGCTCAGTTTCTTCAATATGGGCGGGCGTTTTTTCTGGTCCACATTGTCCGATTACCTGGGCAGGAAAAACGTTTATTTCACTTTTTTCATGCTGGGCTGTGCGCTTTATTCAATCGTGCCTTATACCGGACGCATGAATAACGTCATGCTGTTTATGGGTTGCTACGCGGTGATTATGAGTATGTACGGCGGCGGTTTCTCGACCATACCGGCCTATCTGGCCGATATTTTCGGCACGAAATACGTCGGCGCAATCCATGGCCGATTGCTGACTGCTTGGGCCACGGCGGGGGTTGCGGGGCCTGTGTTGGTTAATTACCTCAGGGAAAGCCAGATAGCGCAGGGCGTACCCAAAGCCGATGCCTATAACATGACCATGCAGATCATGGCCGGCATATTATTGGTGGGATTCTTTTGTAACCTGGGCATCAAGGCCGTCGATGAAAAACATCATATCAAGCATGATGAGGTGAATGATGAGTTTGATGCGGCGTAGGAATATTCGATTTAGGCTTTTCTAAACAACGCCCGAGTCGGCGCTTGCATAATCAGTTGCGGAATGGCCGATAACGGCAGAATGCCATCGACACCACCTAGTTTGACGGCTTCTTTGGGCATGCCGTAGACCACGACTGGCCTCATCTTGAGCAAATTTTAAGGCTCCTGCATCGTGCATTTCTTTCATGCTGTGTGTTGACTAGCGGGCCGTCTTTGACATCAACCTGATACTGTCGCCGCTACGTTGCAGTAACATATGCTTGCTGCTTCACTCGACGCAACGCGTTGCTACTGCATTCTCACGCAACGCGTTACGGTCTTAAGTTAAGCGGGTTAGACAAAACGATTGCTGATGTGAGGGCGAATTTGTAGTTTGACACCTCTTTCGCCACTGTTGTCGTCTGATTTACTCGAGCGTCTTAAAACAGGCGCTCAATGGAGCGATTACGCAGTCAGTACGGCTGTCTGCAATTGGTCGCATCGAGCTTTGAGCAAGGCGGCGATAGTCGCAATAGTACGGATTTCCCTAATGTCGTCGGTCAGGCGGCTTTCCAGGCCAAAATGCTCGCGCAGAACGGCCAAAATCTCGCCCAGTTTTACCGAGTCGATGCCCAAGTCCTCTTCCAGGTCGGCATTAGGCGCCAGTAGTTCAATAGGGTAGCGGGTTACTTCGGCTACCACGTTGGTTACCTGCGCCAGCAAATCCTGCTGATTGTTTACCGCAGGCAATTGGCTGGCGGCGACTGGCGGTGCTGCAGCCTGCACTGTCTGAGGCCGGTCAAGTCGTTTTTCAAGCAAGGCGGCGATAGTCGCAATAGTACGGATTTCCCTGATGTCGTCGGTTAGGCGGCTTTCCAGGCCAAAATGCTCGCGCAGAACGGCCAAAATCTCGCCCAGCTTTACCGAGTCGATGCCCAAGTCCTCTTCCAGATCGGCATTGGGTGCCAGTAGTTCAATAGGGTAGCGGGTTACTTCGGCTACCACGTTGGTTACCTGAGTCTGCAAATCCTGCTGATTGTTTACCGCAGGCACTTGGCTGGCGGCGACTGGCGGTGCCGCCGGCATTGCCTGAGGTCGGCCTAGCCGGTCTTCAAGCAAAGCGGCGATAGTCGCAATGGTACGGATTTCCCTGATGTCGTCGGTCAGGCGGCTTTCCAGGCCAAAATGCTCGCGCAGAACGGCCAAAATCTCGCCCAGTTTTACCGAGTCAATGCCCAAGTCCTCTTCCAGGTCGGCATTAGGGGTGAGTAGCTCACGTGGATAGCGGGTTACCTCGGCAAAGAGGCGCTGAATGGTGTCTAAGGTGGTGCTGTTAGTCGTCATAAATAAAGTCCTTTCATGGATTTTCAGAAGTTGATTAAACGCAAAGATAGATAATGGTAATTACGCACTGCCCATTGAAACAATAAGCCGCACGCACATGGCGATGCCGTGGCAACGAACTGGAACGGAGTTGAACAGGCAGCAGGGTCACGGTGTTGGGCTGTGACCAATCCGAGTGTTGATCGTTGATGAGATCGGGTAGATCGACAATGATCGTGTCTGCGGCGCCTATGCTTGGCTGTGGCAGCTGGCCGGTCTTGAACAACGACTCTTTAAACGCCCAAAGCAGGGTGTAGCCGAAAATTTTCCGGTTTTGGTCGCTTCCCCCCAGCTGTTGCGCCCATCGGTGTTCGGATTCGGCGAATGAACTGCGGTAATAGGCCGCCTCCCGAAGCTCACAGGTTTCGACGTCAATGCCTATTTCGCCGGTCGGGCTTATGCCGACGCAGACCAGCCCGCCGGCATGAGCGACGGAAAGACCGCCGTTCACCGGGGATCCCTTCCAAAACAATTGCGGCGCTTTGCCCTGCTCAGGCGCCAAAATCTCGATTTGATGCAGTTCCTTCATGGGCAACGCCGCCAATGTAGATGGCGTCAGCTGTTGCACTTGATGGGGCTCTGACGAGTCGGCAGAGCCTGACCGTTCTAAGCGTTGCAAAAAGAGGGCTTTAGCGGCCAGACGTCCGGCCAGCCACTCCCGCTGACGCCGGTGGTGCCGGAATTGTCGCCAACAATGTGTTTCACGGGCTGAGAGACAAGTGTGAGCCGTTGCCAACATGTGTTCGCAGCTGTCCATATCGATTAAGGCGACGTTGGGGCCGCGGTTCGTCCTATTCACAGAACCTCCTCCAGATTGCTTGGGGCGGCAGCGGTCAACAAGGTCACCGAGTCGACCACGCCATAAGGCTGGGCAACGGTGCCGGTTATGGTCATCAGCACTTTGTTTTCGGCAGTGCGGATCTCCATCCAGTCGCCGAGTATCCTGCCATTGACATGCCGGGAAGCGCTGGTGGTGATCGTTACCGGTTGCGGTGCGTGATTCAGCGCGTTGTCATTCAACGGTGCATCCCAGCGGATTGAACCGATTTCAGCCGCGACGCAGACCGGCATGGAACCGTCCGAATTCCAGGTTAGGATTGATAAAGTGAGCGCAGCGTCAATGGCTAAGAACGGCGTAATATACCTTGCCAGCAGCGCTTCGTATTGGTGGTCGACAAACCGGAAATTGGCTTGGTGAGCACTCGTCCCTAAGGTGATCCAATGCAAGTGGTGAAAAACTCCTGCGTGATAAACCGCAGCGCCGTCAGCGTTGTACGGATCCATGACTGTCATGCCGACGACAGGTTGATCGCCTTGGCTTCGGGGTTGCAGCGCCCCGCTCGGTAATTCGCCCAAAACCACCTCGCATTCCAAATGACGCACATCGGCTTCAAGAACGACGCCTGAGGCATGCACAAAGTCCGACAGCAACACGACTTCCACGCGTGCCTGCCGACCTGTGCGCTCCAGAACCCGAATTTGGCAGCGTAGATTGGTTGGCGCGTCGCCGCTTAACTTGACGAAACGCAGGAACCGGCAATGGTCGAAACCGATGACCGGCAACTCCGGCAGCGCCGTTTTTGCCGCTTGGGCCGCCAGCTCCAGCTCGTAAGCGCCGGGTATGGTCGGTCTGCCGTTGACCTGATGGCCGATCGCGAAAGGAATGTCCGTCAAAGACAGCGACCAAGCGGGTGGGGCGGCCTGCGTTGGGGCGCTGTCGGTCAGCGGGACTTGGAAAAACTCAAGTTCGCCGGCAGTCAGCAGGACATTGACCGGTTGGGCCGGCGGCCCTGCCAACAGCGATTGGAACAGCGCCTTGCCTTCCTCCGCAGTGACCCCGCGAATCTGCCGCTCACTACCCAATGCGGCAAATTCCGAGCCTCGGGTCATGCCGATGCTGTCCCAACCCAACCAAGCAATTGTCGACCAAGTGCCAGAGCCTCCGTCTGCGGTCATTCGCGCGGCAATCCGGTTCAAGGCCTCATTGGCGGCACCGTAATCCGGTTGTCCGTCGTTGCCCATTACGCTGAAAGCCGAGGTGAGCAAGTGATAATGCACCGTCCGGTTCGGCAGGTGGCGCCGGCAGGCTCCGTAAATGTGATGCAGACCGGACACCTTGGTAGCGATGGTGCTGCGGATCTCATACAAGGTTTTCTTGGGTAAACGCCGCGAAGTCTGAATGCCGGCGCCGTGGACAACCAGGTCAATCCGGCCCAGTTCCTTGGCGACGTCGGCGATGACGCCATCGACCGCCTTCTGGTTGGTAATGTCAACGGCACGATAGATGACGGTTCCGCGAAGGTTGCCCAATTGATTCAAAATCGCCTGTAATTCTCGGGCCGCTGCTAAAGCTTGATAACGCTGTTTGCTTTCCGACAGTCGGATACCCGGTTGCAAGGCCATCTGTTCGCGGTAAAAAAGCGTCTCGTAATCCCGGAACGTTTCATCATCCATCGTCAGCACGGTTGCCGGTATCGTCGACAGGTCGGTTCGTCCGAGCAGAACTACGGTACAGCCGATGCTTTCCAGTATCGATTCGACCAGGACGGCGGTCACGCCGCGACCGCCGCCGGTGGCTACTACGACTGAAGACGCACTGAGTAGCGGTTGTCCCGGCGCTGCATAGGTCGGCCTTTCGGACAGCATTAAGACGTGACGCCGACCGGCAAGATAGCAGGTCTCGACCGGCAAACCTCCGGTGCATCCATCTCCGAGTTCGGCAGACAGCTCCTGCAAACCGGTTTTTAGGTCAAGGGCAGTGGTCTGGACTATGCGGCAGGTTGCCGTAGGCAGTTCACGGGTTAGCGATTTGAGAAAACCGGCAACCAGGCCGGTTTCAGGATCAAGCAGGCCGTTGGTATCGGTTCCGCCCAAACATAAAGCGCCCAGCACCACCTGGCCGGCGCTAAGGTTTTCGTAGGCATGTTGTGCAACAGCAAAAATCAACTCGATGAAACGGCTATCCCAAGGTTGTTCCAGCAAGGCTTTTCCTGTTTGACGGCTCAAATCACGGACGGCGATGAGCGTATCGAAAGGAAAATCGGCCAAGGCGTGTAGCGAGTCGGCAATGCTGGACTCGGACGTGGTATCGACGGTCAAGGTAGTAGATCCCGGCAGCGCAATGGGGCTGACGATCCGATAGTTGAGGCCGGTCAGGCCGCCGTCAGCCGCCATCGCTTGGAAGCTTTGCGGATCGTCGGTCAGGAACAGAATGCGTCGGTTCGCTAGCGACAGAGCGGGGCGTTCCTGACTCAGTGATTCAGGCACCAGGGTCGGAGTGTAATTGATGATCGGGGTTCCCGTTACAAAACCGCTGTGCTGGGTTTCCGCAGGATTTATTGCCCCATTGGGCAGCAGGCGTATTTGCCGTTTGGCGGTGGCGCCCCAACGCAAGGTCGTTGCCTGGCCCGATTGGACGCGGTCCAGCGCCGCCATCAATTCAACGACGCCTTCGGCTCCACGGTAGTCCCACGCTGTAGCGCCGACTGCTTGACTGATGCCGTCGGATTGGCTTGCGGCAGTTTCGGCCTGCACCATGCCTAGCACCGGCCAGCCTTGCTCTGCCGCTTCGCCCAGGGTTGTGACGGCCAGCATCAGCGCCGCTTCGCCGACCGGTTTTGCGCCGTCTGCCGACTGACGCGGACTGGACTGGGCGGCCAGATTGCCGCCATGAGCGTTGATCGCGCCCACCAAGGCCAATTTACAGTCGCCGTGACGCAGCAACTGGGTGGCAACTTCAAAGGTTTGCGCTAATGACTCGGCGCCTTTGTCGATCACCATATTCGGGCCTTTAAGATTGAAGTAATTGGCTACCCGGCCGGCGACGACATTAGGCATGCAGCCGGGCAAGGTGTAAGACCCCGACGGACGGTTGCGGGTGTGTATCGAGGTATCGAGCTGTTCCAACAGCGCCGACCATTCGCTGTCATTAACCGGGAACTCGTTGCGTCGGTCGCGCAACTGGCGGAACAAACGGTCTTTGAAGATCATTTCGTTAGCGCTGATGCCGAGCGTTGTCTTGCCCTCAATTCCAACAACGACAGCGATGGATTCGGCGATGGACTGCCAATCCTTAAGGCCTTGCAGAGCTTGCTCGCTGGCGAGTAAAGCCAACAGTTGGGCGGTGTCCATTTGTTCGACCGCATCCGGCAGCAACGGCTTGCCGGTCGGCAAGCCCAATGCCGATTTGGCAAAACGATGCGGGACGCCGCCCGATGCCGACTGTCCGGTAACACCGCCCAAGGCATTGGGAAACAGGCCGCTGACTCCGACGATAGCCAGCGTGGGTGTCGTTGGCGGGTTTACGGGAAGTACCGGCAATCGATCATGGTAAGCGGGGAGATATTGATCCACGACCAAATGGGCGTTGGTTCCGCCGAAGCCGAAGCCGTCAACCCCGGCGCGGCGCGGTTGGCCGTCGCTGTTGGGTAGCCATGGC
>JALNYY010000254.1 GCA_023229605.1 Methylobacter sp. | reverse complement strand
ATTGGCTTTCAGCTCTATCAGGATACGGCCAGCCTCTTCCTCGCCGGGCGGCGTGAAATCGAGCCGGGTAATCAAATAAGCGCAAGTCCGGCCCTTGGCATCGGCGTGGAACAGCCAGCCGCGTTGGGCGTCGTCGATCAGATAGCGCGTAACGGCCGGCAGCAGCATCTCCAGCTGTTCGGCCTCGTAGCGGTCACCGCCGTCATTCAGCGCGGTTTGCAGGGTTGACAGCAGCGCCGCCTGATTTTGCATCGTCGCACCGGCGTTGCGGTAAAGATCGTGCAAAAAGCCCCATTCATGGGCGGCCAGTTGCTGGTAAAACACTTCGGCCTTGTTGCCGAAACGCAGTTGTTCTTTCAGCGCAATCAGGTTGGGAAAAGTTTCGATCAGGCTTTCGACATAACGGCGTTCGATTTGCAGTTTCATAGGGGCTCCTGCTCGGTTGTAATGGCTGCGTAGAGGATGTCGGCGTTTGAGGAACCGGACGCATCAAGAAATGGTTTCATCGTTGTTTTCTGGCGTAAATAACACTGCTAAGCAAAAACAGCGCCATGTGCAGAATGTTGTTTTGCCGGGCGGTCAAGCTGATCATCCTGTCGAGAAGCCTACAATCGGCGCGATTAAGGCGGTTTTACGACAGCGTCGCCTTGCAAAATAGACGGGTATCCCGCTGGCTCACAGCTCTTAACTTAAGCATTGCAGGAGCGGGCCATGCCCGCGATAAACCCAGAAAAATCAGTTGAGCATTCCAAACCCCGTTCGGCCTGAGCCCTGTCGAAGCCTGTCATGAGCTTGTCGAATGGGGTGAACGGGGTTTGGAATGCTCGCCAAATGGGTGGAACGGGTGATTTTTTTAGGATGAAGGAACTGCAACTCTGCAATCGTTACTCAAATGTCGCGGGCGCGGCCCGCTCCTACGGCTTCATCCGCAGTAAAGCTGCAGTTTCCCGAAACGCTGAAAGCTGGGGCTTGAGAACCAGCGCAACCGGCAACTCGACTGCATCAATAACTTGTCATCAAAACTTAACCGTTCTGTCATTTTATGTTCATGAATTAGACGCGAAACTGACACTTTCATTCATTAAGGTACGCACATCTTTATTTAACCATGTGGATATTCATGAAAAAAATAGATGGCGCAATACAGTTCAAACCAGCCAAACGGTTGGAATGTTTTATTGCAGACTCAGAGGCGCTGGTAAAAGAAGCCCAGGCATTGCGTTTCCGCGTGTTTTCCAAAGAAATGGGCGCAAAGCTCAAAACCGAATCGGAAGGCCTGGACTATGATGAAGTGGATAGCTATTGCGATCATTTGGTTGTGTATGACAATGTCAATAAGAAAATAGTCGGCTACACACGCCTGCTGAATCAAAATCAGGCCGAAAAATTAGGCCGGTTTTATTCCCAAAGCGAATTCAATCTGGATCAGGTATTAACCTTGCCCGGCCGTTTCCTGGAAATCGGCAGGACTTGCGTCGATCCCGATTATCGCGGCGGCGCGGTTTTAACGACGCTGTGGTCGGCTCTGGTTCAATACGCGCTTGAAGGACAGTTTAATTACCTGCTCGGCTGCGCGAGCATTACTCCGGGTCCCAGCGGATTCGCCGTGGACGCAGTCTACCGGAACATCGACGCAAAAAATATCGCCCCCTCTTCTATCCAAGTCACACCCGGAATCCCGGTGCCCAAGGAATTAAGATGCGAACGGGATGAATCGGGCATTCCTCCTTTGCTGAAGGCTTATTTTCGTTTCGGCGCCGTGGTCTGCGGCGAACCTTGCTGGGATGAAGACTTTAATTGCATGGATTTATTCATGCTTTTACCGCTCGACCAATTGCAGGAACGCTACAGCAAACATTATATGAGGGGCTATCAGGCGGCTGCCAATGAAATCGAAAATACGGCTGTACTATAAGCTTTTTCTGGTCCTCGTCCTGTTTATCAATGGACTGTTCATTGCAGCAGGTATTTTCCCCACAGTTAACTTTTTAAATTCGGCTGCCAACGCCAAAATCAAACGGGATGCGCTTAAAACCCGCTGGCTGCGGCGATTCAGCGCTATTGTCAACCTGCATATAATCAAGGATGGCGAGCTGCCGGAGCACCGCGCCATATTGGTCAGCAATCACATCTCCTGGCTGGACATCATCGTTATCGGCCAGTATTTACCGGCCTGTTTTGTTGCCAAGAGCGATATTGCAAGCTGGCCTGTCATCGGTTACCTGGCCCGACAAGGCGGCACTATTTTTATCCGCCGCGGCGATAAACAGCAAATTAGGACGACCGCCGAAAAAATGGCCTGGCTGTTAAAGCAAAACAGCCACATTATTGCCTTTCCCGAAGGAACCACGACTAAGGGCGACGAGGTTCTGAACTTTCATTCCTCCTTATTTCAGCCTGCGCTATTAACCCGGTCGGCTATTCAACCGGTAGCCCTTCAATACCAGGGTATCGCCAAAGAACACGCGCCTTTTGTCGGCGATGACGGCTTTGTGCCGCATTTAATCAGGATGCTGTCTCTGGATAAAATCGAGGTGCAGCTTAGCTTTCTTCCCGCCATCAACAGCTCAGGAAAAAATCGCCATGCCGTCAGTACCGAGACAAGAGACCTGATATGGGAAAAAATTTCCGAATATTCGCCGGCGGATAATTCAGACCGGCAGTGTTGTGAAGTTATCCAGCGGAGAGTCATGTAACATCAACCTAGAAAAACCAGTTGAGCATTCCAAACCCCGTTCAGCCTGAGCCCTGTCGAAGCCTGTCATGAGATTGTCGAATGGGGTGAACGGAGTTTGGAATGCTCATCAAATAGGTGGAACGGGTGAAATCCGCTCATGCTTCGACAAGCTCAGCACGAACGGATTTCACCCGTTCTAACTGATTTTTTTAGGATCAACCACAGGGCACGATATGAAAATTTTAAGTCTAATGAAATTTGCCGATATTTTTACTGTCGGAAATCTGTGCTGCGGTATTCTTTCGATTTTACTGGCGACTGACGGTCTTTATGATTTAAGCGCATTGCTGCTGTTTTTGGCGGTAGTGTTTGATGTACTTGATGGGAAAATAGCCGGCTTGCTGCATCAAAAGAATCTTTTCGGCAAACAAATCGATTCCATGTCCGACCTGGTATCTTTTGGGGTTGCTCCCGCCTTGTTG
>JALNYY010000253.1 GCA_023229605.1 Methylobacter sp. | reverse complement strand
GGCGATAATATAGCCTAAAACGTCAACAGCTCATGGCGGCCCCTTCCCCGGCTTATACGCCTTATGCCGTATAAGCCGTCAACTACAGTCTGTTCATCGATTCATAGACAAGATTCAGCAGCATCACTTGGCTAGTAGGATCTATATCATGAAACGAGATTCCATGCGCGAACCGTGGCGGCGCATCTTTGTTCTTGCAGGGCAACTGTTGAATGCTGCGAATCGTCACTCCGGTATCTATATGGGCATTCTGATTGGTCGGTTTTATAGGAAAATCGAAAGAAATTAAAGCATCCTCATTCGGCTCACCCAGCGTTTTATCTGCAACTATTCCGGCGCCTGTGACACTGATGTCGGTAATAAAACCGGCCCCAGCTACGCCATTGACTTGCACCGGTATTTTTACTTTAGCCCTGATCGCGCCGCGCAATGCAATAGCTTGAATATCCGTGGGAAAACTAAGATGCATATAATGATGCGGGCCCCTGAAGATGGTTTTTACCCGGCAAGTCAACGTGACGACATCCACTCCCGACAATATCCGCAAAGTAATCTGGTCTTCTACCTGCATTTGAACGGAAAGCCCATTCTCTATAGGAGTCTTTACTATCAAGTACTCCCCATCCACGTAACCGATGAGTTCCGTGTAATAAATTGCTTGTTTCGGGGTATTTTGCAGCGTCATTTGCAAGCGTGCGCCGACTTGCAGGTTAATATCTTTAAAAGCGGTCATCCTGTTTTCATCCTAATTATCTATGTGTTATTTCCCAATACCTTCGCCGACTTGAATTTCCCAATTAAATCCGACGAAGCTCCCTACGAGATTAATGCTTTTAAATCAATTTATTATGAACTTATAATTCTATCTTCAACCGGCATTGGCCTGATGTATTATTTATAAACAGTCGATACGACTACATCCCGTCGGAAAACCTTGGAAAAAATTCTATTGCCCATATAGGTTTCAGTCAATCATTCTGATTCGGAATATGAATATAACCTAATGCACTACTTTTTAATCGATGGGACATTGCCTTACCAATAACCCCTAACACATTAAAATTATTGAAGTATTAAAATTGATAAATCAGAGAAAAAACTCAGAAAACATGAAGAAACAGCTGCGGAAATTACAAGGCTGTCGGCAATTGCTGACACAAACATAATTATTGGCTTCCCAAAAAAAGCCGTAAATTATGCACATAAAGACAGATGGGAAGGAAGCGAAGCCGTTACCGAAGATTCATTCGCCCGAACACGGCTAAATCCACGAAACTAAACACTGTGTAAGCAGCATCCAAAGCATATCGGGCGCCAGAATCAGGTTTGCATGCGCTTACGTTCAAGAAACTACACCGCAACATTGAAATTAAATTTAACTGAAACTAAACGCAACACCCGATTTCACATCACTTGGTCACATCTGCTTCGACTGACTTTATACACTGTTCAAGTGTGTTTTTTGATGCACCGAATTAATACAAACCCAATTGCAACTGAGCCACTTCCGACATCATTTCCCGCGACCAGGGCGGATCAAGCACCACTTCGACATTAACGCTCGCGACACCGGGCAGCGAGCGGATACATTTTTCCACATCGCTCTGGATAACCGGCCCCATCCCGCAGCCCGGCGCAGTCAAGGTCATCATGACATGAACATCATTCAAACCTTCAACTGTCGGAGTTACTTTGCACTGGTAAACCAAGCCTAGATCAACAATATTGACCGGAATTTCCGGATCGTAAACCGTTTTCATCACTTCCCAACAGTTTTTTTCAACCGCCTCGGCATCAGTCGCCGATACCAGCGTATGCAGCTGATGCGACTCCTTGCCCAAGGCATCGGCATCAACTCCGGCAATCCGCACCATATGGCCGTGTTCGCTGACCACGGTATAGTTGTCGCCTAGCGCCTGATGAATAGTGACTATCTGGCCTTTGCTTAAAGTCCCGGTATTGCCGTCTGGGATGGTGACAATGTTGACATCCCGGGTTAAAACAACGTCTTCTCTTTCTGCCATAATAATTCAGTTTATAAATAGAAGGTTCGGGCATCGATAGCTTGGCCGGTTACGCCTATACTTTCTGAGCCGAATAAATACAGATAAATGGGAGCCAATGATTTCATGGTCGGCAGTTTGCTTTTATCTTCCGCCGGATAGGCCCGTTTTCTTAGCGGGGAGTCTATCGGCCCCGGTATCAGGGTATTGACCCGGATTTTGCCGAATGATTCATGTTCTTCAGCCAGTATGTTTGCAAAGCCTTCCAAAGCTATTTTTGAAACGCCGTAAGCGCCTGCGTAGGCCGGGGCTTTTCTGGCGGAAGAATCGGACGTGAATACGATGGACGCATGTTCGCTCTTTTGCAGCACCGGCAGCAAAACCCTGCACAGCAAAAAAGGCGCATTCAGGTTGACGTTCAAGGCATGCCCCCAGTCTTTGGTTTTGTGCGTGGCGACCGGGGAAAAAGCGCTGAACTCTACCGCCGAATGCAAAATGCCTTGCAGGGAACCGTATTTCTGATCAATCTTGTCGGCCAACTCCTGGTATTCATTTTCATTGGCACCGGCCAGATCGAACGGGTAAATAACCGGTTCCGGCGCTTTAACTGACAAAATCGCATCGTAAACCGCTTCCAGTTTAGGAATGTTTTTATCCAGCAAAATAATATGCGCGCCGTGTTTGGCCAATGCCAGAGCAGCGGTGCTGCCAAGGCCGCCGCCTGCGCCGGTAATTAGGATGACTTGATTTGTTAGCGGCATGGTAACGAGTTTATCCAGATTGAGATTTGATCGGGGGACTCTATTAACGCATCAGCGCCCCAGGTTTCCGGCGCATCGCCGGGTTTAATGTAGCCGTAAACTGCGGCCAGGGTTTTCATTTGCGCGCTTTTTCCGGCAACGATGTCATGCCGGGCATCACCGATATAGACGCATTCCTGCGGATCGACATCCGCCTGTCTGCAGGCTAGCAGCATCGGTTCCGGGTGGGGCTTGGGGTTGGCGGTGGTATCGCCGCTGACAATGCAGGCGGCGCGCTCGGTCAACTTTAACGCGTCCATCAGCGGATTGGTGAAGCGCTCGCGCTTGTTGGTGACCACGCCCCATTTCAGCCCTTGCGCTTCAATCGCGGCCAGCGTGTCAGCCATGCCGGAGAAA
>JALNYY010000093.1 GCA_023229605.1 Methylobacter sp. | reverse complement strand
TTTTCTGATTGCTAGCAGCTTTTGTTGTATCCCATTCAAACTTAATCATGGTTACATTGTATGTACAAAAACCGCTGTGTCAAGAATTGCCCAACGTAAAATTGAGGGGCAGCCCGCTTCTGGGCTGTCCCTCTCGAATGACGGGTTGGACTGAAATCTCAAAGATTCCACAATAGCTTTATGGCGGCTGCTACCGCGAGAAAGCAGAATATCCATAGCACGACCTGACCAGATGTGCCTTCAAACTTGAACCCCAAACCCTCAAACTTAACTGGCCCTGATGCCTGTTGAAGAACGACTACGAGAAAAGCAAAAAAGACCGCAGCAGTTGGTAGGCCGACAATTGCCGCAAAGTGTACCTTTGCGATTTCAAAGAGAACTTCGGGAGGAATTAAAGTGAGAAAACCTGTAAGTACCACTGCTGTTCCGAATGGGACGACTAGAGCTAGAACCCAAGTTACGACGGATGTTGGATTTGGGGACATTTCACATTCTCTCTTTTTTCGGGTACGTGGAAACTATTGCGTTACTGCCCAACGTTTCGAGCTAAGCACCGCTTCTCTGTGAACTTTAAAGTTTCACGATTTTTCGGACATCTTAGCCTTTTAAAAAATCATCAATAGCCGATGAAGCGTGTGCTTGAGCGAGGCGTTAGGCCACGCGACTGGTCGGTGTCCGATACGCAAAAAAGCCGCCAAGGTTTGCAAAACACCGGTTTGTTTAGCGAAGTAGACGCGGTGTATCAACTTCAGTTATACACCGCGTCTACTTCGCTAAACTAATAGCATTTTTTGCCGAGCTTGGCGAATTTTTGTTTAAAATCAACACGATCGCCCAATCGTGGGGCTTAACGTTAAGTAGACACTTTTTTAGGTGTATATTATTTTCCAATCGTAGGTGTATAACGCAACTCATAAAAACCGTTGGCACCATACTACACAATCTCATTTGTTGATAGCCGCCTTTTTGAGGAAATATAAATACACCGCCAAAACCCCTTGATCCAGCTGCCGCCTATCCGCATCAAGCAAGCTTAGCCAGCTAACCATTCCTATCCACGCAATCTCGAAAACTCCAAGCCCTGGCTGTTTCAGTCTTATAGCTCAAAAAAACAGCCGTGATATTTTTCGAATGTGGCCAGTTGCGGGGCGGCGTAGCCCTGATAGAAATACCATGCTTCCTTTTATTATTCCTTGTCGGCAAACATCAGAAACAGGGCAATTACAGCACTATCCGTCGCTGATGAAACCCTGCGGCCAAAGGTTCGTGGGTAATCGTCAGTATCGCGGCATCTGGCAGTTTTTGGGCTATCAAACGCAGCATCTCCATTTCGCATGAGGAATCAAGCGAGTCCATCGCCTCTTGCAGCAAGATCCACTTGGGTTGCTGCAACAGCAATCGGACCACGCCCAGGCGCTGTTGCTGCTCACGGGAAAGCGCGCTTACCCAATTATCCACGAGGTCGAGTTGCTCCTGCAATTCTTCCAAATTTACCAGTTCCAGCGCCTCTGCAATCGCAGCCTCGGTATATTCTGCGTGGGTTGACGGATAGCAGATTGCCGCCCGCAAGGTTCCTGTCGGCAGATAAGGCCGGGGCGGCATAAAAAACACCGGGTCACGGGGCAAATCGATAGAGCCTTCTCCCCATGGCCAAAGACCGACTATCGCCTTGAATAACTTTGAGCCGGTAAAGGCATTGCCGGTAACCAGTATGCGGTCACCCGGCCTGATTTCTGCGTTGATAGCCGATATGCACACCACTCCGTCGAGCCTGATAATGCACAAATCATTAAAACGTAAAACATCCTGTTGTGTTTTTTTCAGAATAACCCGATGCGGGTCATAACGGACGATTTCCTGCTCCAGCTGGTCCAGTCCATTCACCAGTCCCAATACCCGCTCGACCGAAGCCCGCCATTCTGCGACCTTGGCCATATTATCAACCGGCCAGGACCAGGCTCCGGCCGTTTGCTGGAATGCCTGGGCTGATTGCATCAAGGCGCCGAGCGTGATGTTTCCCAAAATATAGCGGGGGGCGGACACCAGAATAGGGAATGCCATCGACAACACCGAATAGCCGGAAGTGAGCATGAACAGATGCGCCCATGCATGGGTTTGCCGCTGCCAGGCGTGGACAATATTATTAAAAAGCGCGATGAAGCGGGTCCGCTCATTGGCTTCACCGTGAACCAGCGCAATCGCCAGGGAGTTTTCCCGTGCGCTTACCAAGCCAAACCTGAAATTGGCCTCTACGGTTTGTCTGGACTCAGTCGCCAGGGTAAATGGCTGACTCAGCCACCAACCCAATGCGGAAGCGCAAGCCGCATAAATAATAGCCAGCCAGACCAAATGCCCGTAAATGGGGATTTCGAAAAACAACAGATTAAGCGTAACGGTACCGGACAGCGTCCAAAGAATTTTGGTAAAACTGATAAGCAGCAATATGGAATAGATTAAGGAGTGACAAAGATCGATAGCGGATTCGGTTGCAATACGGATATCTTCAGCGATTCTGCCATCAGGATTATCGTGCGCCCCCTGAACATGCGTAACCAAATAGTGGCGGCCATCGGTCATCCATTGACCGATCAAGCGGTGCGTTAGCCAGCTTCGCCAGTCGAGTTGCAATCGCCGCTTGACTTTAAAATGAGCCGTGGTGACCGCTATATTGGCCGCAAAAATCAACACGATCAGGCCGATCTGCGTAAACAACCCGCTCATGGAGCGCTGTTCCAGCGCATTGAAAAGATTGGCGCTCCATTCCGTGATGACGACGGCAATACCGATCTGCAACACGGTGAGCATGAATAAAGCCAGCGTCAGCTTGCGAATAGTGGACTTGTTCTCGGAATGCCAAAAAGGCCCAGCTAACCGAATGAATTGTATGAAAAATCCGTTTGAAAATTGCAAAGGAAAATCTCCGTATCTGGGTAAAATAACACATCAAGACGTGGCTTTTTTATTGTTCTAGTATCGCCCGTCTTTTACCAAGCTGCAATTCTAGTGGAATTTTTCAGGTTTTCACAACTTTGTAATTTAATTAATATATAGATTGAGTAATGCTGACCATATACAAAACCCGTCCGGACATATCGGCAAATTCGCCATTAGAACCCGCCAGCAACCGTCCGGCGCGTCGGCCGGACTGACCAAGCCCCATGACGATTGTCCGATCATTCCCCTGAAAGGTAAATAAACACAGGCCGGATTCAATCCATAACCTTTTGCCGACCGGCCAATGAGCGCAGGCTATCCAGCACCTGCTGCAACACGACAGAATCACTATCGCGTGGAAAAACCATATAAGCGGGTAGTTTAAATTGCGGACTACCGGGCACATAAAACAATTTTTCGGCCTGGATTAAAGGCTCGGCAATGCGTATAGGCAGAAAACATGAACCGCCATTATTGAGGATTAACTGCACTCCCAACCAGCCGATATTGACCACCTGAGGAGGGCGTTCCAGGTCAGGATAGCTGATACTGTGCTGTGCATAAAATGCGGCCCCCCAATCCACATAAATATAATCATCATTAGGCCAGGGCTTATCGGGATTGGTGGTCAGCAGCACCAGCGTTTCATCAAATAAATGCTCAATCTGAAGACCGGGGTTATGTTGCGGCGTGTACATCATGCCCACATCCATCCTGCCTTCGATCAGCCCCCGCATTAAATCTTCTTCAAAACCAATTTCACTGCGAATGGAAATATCCGGAGCCTGCTCTCGCATTGAGCCGACCCATCGGGGCAGCAATTCTTCCCATAAGGCAATCCGTGCGCCCACCGTGATGCTGGCGCGATAACGGCTGGGCAAGCCAATATCATGCCGCGCCTGTTCCAGTGTTAATAACAAGGATTTAGCATGCCGCAAAAAGCGATGTCCCGGGAGCGTTAACACGGCGCCGGATCGGTTACGCACAAACAAAGTAACGCCAAGATAGGATTCCAGTCTCTGTATGCGTGAACTCACTGTCGATTGGGTGACATACAGCCTGTTGGCCGCTTCAAGAAAGCTGCCATTGGCGACTACGCTCAAAAAAGTTTTAATCTGATCTATATCCATAGTCTTAATATCGGATATTTCGATATTAATGTCCAATAAATATCGTTTGTCTAATATAGACATAAGTTTCTATATTAGACGCATGAAAACTAATACAACAGAACATCTCAAAAAATGGTTGTCGGCAAACGGCCCGTCTTATTTTTTTAATGGCGCTATTCTTGAGATCGCCGGAAGAAATAAAGCTCGCTATGGAAAATTAAGCAGCCCCGTGCTATCGCCGATAGCTGTCTATCCAGTGTGCTCAACCGGCCGTGACAGCCTAGCCTCATGACAACCATCTATGCTGAACGCCTGCACGGCTGGCGCTTCATCCTGTTTAATGTCGTGCTCAGCCTGGGACACATGATTGTGCTGTTCAATGTCGGAGCCTATATTGCACTGCTACCTCATGTTTCCGGTGATCTTGGAGGGGTGTTGCCAAGCTTCGCCACCTGGGGCCAGACCTATTTCATCATTGCCCTGGCACTGGCCTTTCCTGCCGCACGCTGGCTGTCAGGCTTGGTCGGTGATTATCGCCTGTTTAGCGCGGCGTTTGTCGTATATGCCTTTGCTTCTTATCTATGCGCCGTCAGTCAAAGCTTATGGTTGTTTGTGCCGGCGCGCATTCTGCTCGGGCTTTCAGGCGGCATTACGCTCTATCTCGGCCAGTCTCTGCTGTTGAAAGAATACCCCGACCGGCTGAAATTGTTGGGCTTGGGAATATGGGGACTGGTCACGCTGATGCCTTTTACGATCAGCTTTCCGATAGGCGGCGTGATCGCCGACGAAATGGGATGGCGTTGCCTGTTTTACCTGAATATTCCCCTTGCCCTGGCTATCGCCGGGATTACCGGCTCATTGCTTGCCGGGCGGGGATTCGAGCGCAACCACATGAGTTTCGATGTTATCGGCTTTATGCTCCTGGCGTTGATTTTCGGCAGCATGCAGACCATTCTGAACCAAGGCAATGATTTTGACTGGCTGGACTCGCCGTTCCTGTGCAGCATGCTGCTCACCCTGATCATAGCATTGCCTTGTCTTATTATCTGGGAGCTCGATGAACCCCATCCGGTATTCAGCCTGCGCCTTTTCGCCCACCGCAATTTTACGATAGGTGTGATTTGCCTTTTTATGGGATTCCTTTCAATCCAGGGACTGCTCTCCGTGCTCATCGTTCAGCTGCAAGTATTGCTGGGCTATTCCTCATTCCTGGCCGGCATGGTTTACCTGCCCATGATCCTGCTTGCGGCGCCGGTAACGGTATTGATGCACAATCTGCCCAAAGGACTGGATGCCCGCCTTTTGGCCAGCATCAACCTCCTTGGTTTTTCCTTCACCTTTTATTGGATAGCCCTGTTCGACGATCCCGGTTCATTTGATCAATTTTTTTGGCCCATGTTGCTGCTCGGTTTTTTTCTGGGTTCGTTTTTCATGCCGTTGACCAAGCTGACTCTTCACGGACTGCATGGCAATACGGAGATACGTGCCGCCGAAGAGGCCGGATTCCTGCGGATTGTCGCCGGCGCAATCGGCATCACTTTGCAGGGCGTCGTGCTGTTTCGGCGCACCCCCTTTCATCGGCTTCAGCTTGCGGACCATTTCGGTGGACGGCGGTTCGCTTCCGTTGATTTGCTGCAGGGGTTTTCTTCGAGATTGGAGGCCTCCGGGCTTGACAGAAGCATGGTCAATGGCAAGCTCCTGATCGCAATCAAGCAACAGGCTACCCTCCTGGCATTAAACGACGCGTTTATATTGGCAAGCTACCTGTTCATCGGCTTGGCGGGACTGGTGTGGCTGGCCTACCCCACTTACCCGCCTCTTCATCCAACTGTGAAGGAAGAACTAACGGACATTCGGGCCGAAGAAATAATGGATGAAATATAACTATGCGACATGTCAATCGGATTATTGAATGAGTGATGCCGTTATATTCAGGCGCTACATACGCCGAGCCATTGGAGCGACGTAAATTTTATTTTGCGGTTTCGCACCGATTGAACCCCGGACAAAGCCGCCATCAACTTTACCAAGGAACGTGTTTATGAACATCGATAGATTCAGACAGGACCATGTTGCAATCCTTACTGAGGTAACAGAACTCAGGAAATTGATTCAGACAGGAATTTCGCAGAATGCCGGCACGATTGCCAAGAAAATTGTTGCCATAAGTTCAACGATCAAACTGCATCTGGCGGCAGAAGACCGCACACTCTATCCGAGACTGTTAGCCTCCGATAATCCTGATGTCGCGCAGCTTGGAATAATTTTCCAAGCTGAAATGGGCGACATTGCAGCCGCCTACATGGAATTTGCCCGCAGGTGGAACCTCGAATCCAAAGTGTCCGCCGATCCCGATGGATTTAAAGAAGATGCCAACAACATCTTCAAGAGCCTGCATCAGCGCATACAACGTGAAAACAAAAAACTCTATCCATTGGCCGAACATCTCTAAAACACGCGTTGAAAGTGGACTGCCCTCATACCAAGCGCCATGATCAAGATGGAGAAACCATGCCTCATCAATTCAGACTAAATCAACCGCTTATTGTTGGATGCTGCGCCGGTTTTATGCTCCTGTTATCCGGTTGTGCCTGGATACCGCCTGGAGATAAGCCTGCCGGGTTCTTGTCAACCCCATCCTTGGAACACGCGCTATCCCATTCTGGCCGCGATGGGCCGCCCGCTCCCGCCGGAAACTGGCCGCATCAACGCTGGTGGCAGGAGTTCGGCAGCTCGGAACTGAACGGCCTGATGGTTATTGCCCTAAAAGACAACCCAGGCCTCAAAACGGCCGCCGCCCGGTTGCGTCAGGCGCAAGCCATAATCCGCGTGGAAGGTGCGAGACTGTTACCGTTCCTGGATGCCGAGGCGGAGTTCGAGAATACCCGTATCTCAGAGCATGGTGTATTTGCCGCGCTTAACCGCACAGAGGCGGCGGGAGCGAATATCGTTTTCGGCAGGATTAATCCCTTCAACTTTCGCTACGAATTCGATTTCTGGGGAAAAAATCGCGCCGCTCTGGAAGCGGCAATGGGCGAAGCGAACGCGGAGGAAGCGGAACAGGCCGAAGTCCTACTCCAGTTGACTAGCGCAATTGCACGGTCCTATATGCATGGAGCGGCGCTACGGCAGCAACTCGGCCTAGTGCAGGACATGGTTGAGTTACGGCGCGGCTTGCTCAATATGGACGAAACCCGGCTGAGATTGGGCCTGGATTCCGCCGATCCGGTAAAGCAGGCGACAATTGACTTGGAGCAGGTAAATAAGCGCGAAGCCGGTATACGGGATCAGTTAGATGTTCAGCGGAATTTGCTGGCCCGGCTGATCGGTAAAGGCCCCGATTCGACGCAAAACCTGTTCGCCGGCACGGTGATTAACCCGGAAAAGATGCCGCTTCCTGCAAAGCTGCCGCTGGAGTTGCTTCGTCACCGGCCGGATCTTGCCTCGGCGCTGTATCGGGCCGAGGCGGCATCGCAACGGGTCAAAGTCAGTAAGGCCGGCTTTTTGCCTACAATCGATCTGACCGCGTTTGCCGGCGTGAATGCCCTCAGGTTAACGAAAGGGGCAAGCTCGCTGACCAATCTGCTGTTCTCAGGTTCCAGCTTTTCCTACGGAATCGCACCGGGCCTGCGCCTCCCTTGGTTCGAAGGCGGACGCCTGCGCGGGGAGTTATCGGCGCAACGGGCGGAGTACGACGGCGCAGTGGAGCTTTACAATGAAACATTGCTGCATGCCGTACAGGAGGTGGCCGATAGCCTGAGCCGTTGGCGCGAGACACAGGCCATTCTAGAAGCGCATGGCCGCTTACTATCTGCGCAACACGAAAACCTGGAGCTTGTTGCACAGCGTTTTCGTAGCGGCCTGAATGATCGCCGGGCGTTGCTGGCACACCAGCATGCCCTGCTGGACCAGGAATACGCCTTGAAAACTCTGGAAGCAGATCAGCGGGTCGCCATTGTCGATTTGGTGGAAGCGCTGGGCGGCGGGTACGTGAACGATCTTAAGACTACCGAACAGAAACCCGAGCCCAAACAGTTCCGTTGGTTGCCATGGGAAATTTAACGGAAACCTTGGCGAATTTATATTTTTATCGTTCCGGCCTCGTCGTTATGCACATGTTCCGCCGGTTCTCAAATCTCCAGCCTGGGCGCCAGCGGAAACAGCTGCCCAAGGAGTTGCCGGCAGCTGGAAACGGATGCATTTGTTCTTGAAAATAAACTCTGGCATTAATACTTATGAAAACTCCACCCAAAATTATCCACGCCCGCCGCAACCGCTATCTATTGTCAGTTGCGCTGATGCTGGTTGTAGGCACTTTGATTTATGCCGGTTATTGGCGACACTACTGCCGATTCCGGATTGTAAGCCGTAATGCGTTCGTCACCGGCAATCTTATTCCGGTGGAGGCTGATGCAACGGGTATCGTTACGCAGGTCCTGGTCGAGGAAAGCCAATATGTGAACAAGGGCGATCTGCTGGTTCGTCTCGATGAGCATCGCGCACAGACCGCTTTAGGCCAGCGCCGGGGCGAGCTTGGGCAGGTAGTGCGCGAGATCGGAGCTGTTTTTGCCTCACGCCGGCAAATGTGTCAAAAATTGATAGCTCATTCGGCCCGGTTAGCCCGGGTGCGCCATGATGTTCTCCGATTGCGGCAGGCGCTGCCAAACGGTTCCGTATCCGGGCAGGCCATGCAAAATGCCGAGGATCAGATGATGGTTCTCGAAGCCGAGATGCGTGAGGCCGAGGCGGAACTCAATTCCGTAGAAGCGAAAGTGGGAGGCACGGACAGAGTCCTGCACCCCGACGTGGAAGCGGCCAAGCATAAATTCATCGCCGCCTATCTTGAATACTTGCGGCAGCGAATCCATGCTCCCGTTTCAGGCTATGTGTCGATGCGCAAGGTCCAGGTCGGAAACAGGGTTCAGCCCGGCGACTCTCTAATGACACTTGTTCCTCTGGAACATCTTTGGGTGGAGGCGAACTTGCGGGAGACCGAGATGGCGCAGGTACGGCCCGGCCAACCTGCGGAGATTACCGTCGATCTCTACGGAAAGAGCTACATCTATCATGGAACAGTGGAAGGGTTAGTGCCCGGTACAGGCAGTGTCTTTGCTTTACTGCCTCCTGACAACGCAGCCGGAAATTTTATCCATATCGTGGAGCGCGTTCCGGTGCGTATTGCATTGCGGAAAGACGAGATATTGAAAAACCCGATTCGTCCTGGACTCTCCACCACGACCTCAATCTACGTCAAGGAATCGGAACAACCTCTGGGGGCTTCACTTGCGGCTGTTTCGACCCAGGAATATGAGACTGATATTTTTGTTGATGAACTAGCCGACGCGGAATCCAAGGCCCAAGAAATTATCAGGGATAATTTGATTCAAAAAAATGATCCTTTAGAGTCAAACTGCAACTCTCCCGAACCGGTACCTGCTAAAAATGCCGCCAGCGCCTACCGATGATGTTGCTTTTATCCATCATTCGGACCGCCGCTTCGAGCCGTATAAACCCATTTCGCATCAGGTGGATGACGGTTTATCCCCGGACAACGTTGACAGGTCGATCTTGAAGCCGAAACGGGCCGCATCCGCCAGCGTGTATTTGTCCAGCACCGCCATGAATGCCCGCTGCGCCTCATATAAAGCGGCCTTGAGGAAGCAATCGCGGGTGAGTCGGCACTGGTTGGTCGGCGCATCGAAGCACTCGACCAGGTTCATGTTAAGTTCGGTCAAGCGCACCACTTCGCCCACGCCTATCGTGAATGCGGGCCTGGCCAGCTGGATGCCGCCCCCCTTGCCCCGGGTCGTCATAATGAATCCTTGGTTGGCCAGACTGTTCGTTACCTTCACCAGATGGTTGCGGGAAATTTGGTAATAATCGGCGATTTCTGAAATCGTCGCCATGCCCGGTTCCGGCAAGCGGGCAAGATAAATCAGCAGGCGCAGTGAAAGATCGGTGAATTGCGTAAGCTGCATAGTTGATACTCCTTCAAATCGGCTTGTCTTTTGGTTAAGGCTTAAAAAATTAAAATATAGGGCTTGACGATTTAATAATCGGGCAATAAGATGTATGCTAAATACATCTTATTGCTGCGCCTTGCCAAGGCCCCTTAGGAAGAAATGGCTTTAAGATGTATTTTAAACACCTTTTTAATTATTTGGAGAAAAATATGCCACAACAAGAATCCTTGTACGAGAAGTTGGGCGGCGAAGCCGCCGTCAATGCCGCTGTCGATATTTTTTACCGCAAGGTGTTGAACGATGACCGCATCAGCTCCTTTTTCGAAGGCGTGGACATGGAAACTCAGGCCGCAAAACAAAAATCATTCCTGACCATGGCTTTCGGCGGACCCCACAATTACAGCGGCCTGGATATGCGTCGCGGCCATGCGCATCTGGTCGAACGCGGCTTGAATGACAGTCATGTCGATGCGGTAATCGAAGACCTCGGCGCGACGCTCCGCGAGCTGGGCGTAAAAGAGGAACTGATCGCTCAGGTTGCCGCCATCGCCGAAAGCACGCGCAACGATGTGCTGAACCGTTAATCCTTGATTTTAGAAACAGGTGCGCCGCCATGGTTAATATTCGTTACGCAAAAAACAACTTCGAATTGGGTGAAAACCAATCCGTTCTGGATTGTTTGACCGATCGCGGCGTGCCCGTTCCTTTTTCCTGCCGCAGCGGCGTCTGCCAGACCTGCCTGATGCGCGCCACTGGGGGTACTACGCCTCCTGAAGCTTCGCAACAAGGTTTGAAGGATACCCTCAAACTCCAGAACTATTTTCTCGCCTGCGTTTGCCATCCGACCGCAGACCTTGAAGCCGCGCTGCCGGACGACGATGACATCCAGGCGGTTATTCCCGCCACCGTTAAAAGCCTGGAATTGCTCAATCCGGACATCATGCATGTCGTTCTCGAATGCCATGCGCCGATCGAGTACAGGGCCGGGCAATTCATCAACCTGTTTCAAGACCCGTCGCTAGGCCGCAGTTACTCGCTCGCCAGCGTGCCGCATGAAGACGACCACCTTCACCTCCATGTCCGCCGCCTGCCGCAGGGCCGGGTAAGCGGCTGGATACATGAGGAACTGCGTCCCGGCCAGACGGTCCGGATTCGCGGCCCCGGCGGCGACTGCTTTTACACGCCCGGCAATGCCGAACAGGGCCTGGTTCTGATCGGCACGGGTTCGGGGCTTGCGCCGCTGTACGGCATCATCCGGGACGCCCTCGGCCAGGGGCATACCGGCCCTATCCGCCTGTTTCACGGCAGCCGCGACCTGAACGGGCTCTATCTGACCGGGGAACTGCACGATCTGGTCAAGCAATATCCTAACTTCGATTATGTGCCCTGCCTTTCCGGCGAGGCTATACCGCATAATTTCGCTACAGGACGGGCTCATGACGTGGCTTTTCGGCATATACCCAATCTCAAGAACTGGCGCATATTTCTTTGCGGGCATCCTGAAATGGTCAACATGGCCAAGAAGAATGCCTTTTTGGCGGGCGCGTCGATGAAGGATATTCATGCCGATGCGTTCAATGTCAGTCAGTCTTCCTGACTGACCGGCGCTTGCCCGACATACCGTGAACAACAAGAAAAGCAGGTGAAACATGACAATCCGGACCGTATCCCCAGCGCGCAAGACTGTTGCTTATTTGCCGCAGGTATCGACGCGCGATCAAAACCTCGAAAAAAACAAGGCCGACATTCTCCACTTCGCCCATCAACACGATCTCGGCAAAGTGCATTTCGCCGAAGAGGTTGTCGCCGGCCGCATTCCGTGGCGGGAGCGCCGAATTGCCAAGGTGATGGGGGAGCTGCAAGCCAACGATGTCATTATCGTGACCGAACTCTCGCGATTGGGCCGCAGCATGCTGGAGTGTATGGAAATCTTGTCGCTGGTAACATTCAAGGGAATCTACGTGTATTCGGTAAAGGGGAATTGGCAACTCGACCAAACCCTTCAAAGCAAAATTTCACTGGCTTTTTCGATGGCGACAGAGATTGAACGGGACCTGATTTCGCAAAAAATCAAGGAAGGGTTGCACTCCAAAAAAACTCAAGGAATAAAGGTTGGCCGCCCCAAAGGCCCAGGTAAAAGCAAACTGGATGCCTTTCGGCCGGACATAGAGCGTCTGCTGGCGCACGGTTTTACCAAAAAATCTATCGCGCAACGTTACAACACCACTGCCCCTAATTTGTCCAATTGGATGAAAAAACACGGCTTAAAAAAGGCGAGAGCAAGCAAACCCTCTCAGTAGAGCCATCGGATTATCCAGATTAAAATAGTCCAAAGCGGATGTGCGAGTGAATCCGGAATTTTCCATAACTTATGATGACGGCTTAAGTAAACCATGAAAATCAGGATCAAACGGGTATATGAACTGCCGGACAAGCATGACGGCCGGCGTATCCTCGTGGACAGGCTCTGGCCGCGAGGTTTAACAAAGGAGCAGGCCCGCATTGATCTGTGGCTCAAAGACATCGCGCCCAGCACGGAGCTCCGGAAATGGTTTGGCCATAACCCTGACAGGTGGGAAGAGTTTAAGGAACGGTATCTCGCCGAACTCAAGGGCAATAGCGCGCAGATCCAGTTATTAAAGCATGAGCTGGACAAGGGCATCGTGACGCTGGTCTATGGCGCTAAGGACGAAGAACATAACCAGGCAGTTGTGATCCGGGAAAACAGCTCGTTATTCTGTTAGTTGAAGGGGCGATATGCCGAAACAGATTCAAGATGAACAACCAACTGACGCCTAATAAGTCATTGCATCCGGCCGTTTGCGAACTGCGCTTTGGCCGTAAATTTCCGTCGTTCCGTCTTCCCGGCGGATGAGCCGGGCTGCCCGGCTGCTGCGTGGGATGTCGCCGCATGAATTCATTTGCATCCTTGCTAGCCGAAGTGCACGGCTGCTCGATTTGCGCGGCGCATCTGCCGCATGGAGTAAGGCCGGTTCTACAGATGCACCCGCAGGCCCGGGTGTTGATTGCGGGCCAAGCACCGGGAAGAAAAGTCCACGACTCCGGCTTGCCTTTCGATGATGCTAGCGGAGACCGTTTGCGTGAATGGATCGGGGTGACACGCGAAACCTTTTACGACTCAAGGCAGATAGCTATTCTGCCAATGGGACTTTGCTTTCCGGGCACGGGTAAGTCCGGCGACCTTCCGCCGCGGCCTGAATGCGCACAGGCATGGCATGATCGGCTTATCGGCCATCTGCGTCATCTTGAGATTACGTTAGTTGTCGGGCGCTATGCACAGGCATATCACATGAACGTAGAACGGTCGTCACTTACAGAAACGGTCCGAAACTGGCAATCCCATGGACCTAAGCTTATTCCACTCCCGCATCCAAGCCCGCGAAATAATATTTGGCTTAGCCGGAATCCGTGGTTCGAGCAGGAACTACTCCCTATACTTAGGCGGCGAGTGTCCGTAGCGCTTGGAATATGAACGGGAATGGTATTTTTTTAGTCCCTTCATTATTTGGAAGGCTAATGAAAATGGGCGGCGCACTCTTTTTTCTTTTCGGTATCGCTGTATAGCTCCATTTAATCTACTTTATTAACTAAACCATCCAGGAGAATTATCATGTCCGATTTTAAAAAATATCAGTGCAGGGAATGCGAACATATCTATGATGAAGCAAAGGGTGACCCTGATAGTGGCCTTGCTCCCGGAACCCGTTGGGCCGACATACCGGATGACTGGTCCTGCCCGATCTGTGGAGCGCCTAAAGATTTTTTTAAATTAATGGAATAAGCCGCGTTTTTTTCGCGAAAATAGGCGTCGCTCAATAACTCAAACCCAAACATGGAGAAACCGATGCCGCGCGTCGTTGCCCTATATCGTTATCCTGTTAAGAGCTTCACGCCCGAGGCGTGCGACAGTTTAACCGTTCTCAAGGAAGGGCGAATCGCTGGAGACAGGGTTCTCGGGTTCCGCTTTGCCAATTCAAACGTGCTGAACGGTGACTGGAGTAACAAGCACGAGTTCATTGCGCTGGTGAATACTCCCGGCATAGCGCGCCTCCGGCTTCGGTTCGATCACAAGACGCTTAGATTATGCATCAGTGTGGAAGACACGGTTTTGGTTGATGAAACGCTGGACGGGCAAGGCCGTAACAACATTGCCGCCGCGATTGAAAATTACGTGCTCAAGCTCGACGAAAACCCGCTCGCCTCCCACCCGGACCGGCGCCCGTTGCAACTGGTTGGAAACGGGGTTACGCCCCGTTATCAGGACAATGAGGCAGGCCAGATAACATTGCACAGCCGTGCAAGCTTGGCGGCTGTCGGTACTGCCGCCGGCGACAGCAATCTCAGCGAGCTTCGCTTCCGCTCGAACATCGCTATTGACGGCCTGGATGCCTGGGAAGAGCAAAGCTGGGTGGGGCGCAAGATTCGTATAGGCCGGGTTGACTTCGACGTTGTCATGCCGAAGAGCCGGTGTCTCGCTACGCACGCGAATCCCAACTCCGGCGAACGGGACGTGCCGATCCTTAAGACGCTGACCAGTGCCTTTAGTCAGAAAAAGCCGACTTTCGCAGTCGCGATGATTACCGGCGGCGACGGAGGGCGGATTCACGTTGGCGATAAAGTCGGCCTCCTTGATTAACGCAATCGCCGCCTTAAAACGCCTACCGATCGCAATATGACGGTTCTGTTTTCCGGCTCAAGATCATAAAAGCTCCTGAGTTATTTTGGAGCGGTAAAAAAGCGGCTCGATCCACTGTCTTGATCGCGCCGCCGCCCCCAAAAAGGATAGTACAGAGTTTACAGCAACCCGTGTTACGGCAAACCCGGCGTGCAGCCGGTTGAAATAAGTTCTTGAATAAGCGCCTTTCTGACATCTACCGGGGGTGCGCTTAATCGCATTGGCGACGGATTATTGTTCAGCGTCAAAAACTCCAGCCCCTCATCGCCCTGTTCCAGCAAAAAATTATTGATCGCCGCCTTATAGCTTCGTTTGGGGTCGATAGCCTGACCGTTAACAAGCCATTGCTTGTCGACGTAGCTGACATTGGCATACTGTAAAAAACCGCCTTTGCCTTTATTCCGTTCGCCGGCGTTAAGGGTTCGCTCCAGCAATTCGCCGGATAATTGCACCAAACTTAAGTTATCCCCGAAAGGCAGGATTTTAATGACATCATATTCGGTAATCGCGCCTGCCGGCAGTATATCGTCAATCCTGATAGCGCCGCTGTTATATAGCGATAACTCGGCATTTTTATAAGCCTGTAAAAATGCTTTCGCGATGAGCCCGGTTAAAGCGGTTTTTCTGTTTCTAACGCTGGATTCCAAACCATCTAAGGCTGCTTGCGTACGGCAAATGACATGATCGGGTTCAAAGCCTTGCTTTCTGAATGCCGCAAATGCCTGCTGTTGCCATTGGTTAACCAAGTCAGTCGTTTCCGCATCCAAAGGCACGGACTCATCCAAAAAAACCAGTTTCGATTCTATATGCTTGGCGCCGCTTTGCTTATCAATGCTGATGTTATGGATAAAAGCCGATTTGGCGTTGGCATCGGCTTTAGTAATCGGTACCAGCTTCGCACCGCGCACCACATACACATTTTCATGCTCGTGACCGCCGATGATTAAATCAACCCCGTCTAGTTTTTCGGCAAATTCAATATCGTTGTCCAAATCTTGATGCGTCACTAAAATAATCACATCGGCCTGTTGCTGTTTAAGTTGCTGCACAGCCTTATTGGCGGCAGCAAGCGGTTCCAGAAAAGTCACGAAATCGAGTCTTTTATGCGGTACGGTGATACCCGCCAAACCGACCTTAATGCCGTCCACCGTAAAAACGACGGTTTCCCTGCTGTGCCTAAAGGGGTGCTGAGTAGCGCTGTCCAGCACATTAGAAGAAAAAAATACCGTTTTTGTTTCCCCCAACCGTTTTAATAAAGCCGCTTTGCCCACGTCGAACTCATGATTACCAAACGTGGCGTAATCCCAGTGCAAGTGATTGAAAACAGAAATCATTTGTTTGCCTGCCAATCGCTCGCCATTGAACAGCGACGTCCCTATTGCCGAAGGGCTGAGCAAATCGCCCGCCAATATGCCGTAAGTATGCTCGTTAGCCGCTTTAAGCTGTTTTTGCAGCGTCGCCACCCGCGCCAAGCCGCCCGTTTTACCGGCGTTTAAGGGGGCTATTTCATAAACATCGTTAAGCTGCAACAAGGTAAAGTCGACCTTTTGCGAATTGCAGGCGGTCAACGCTAACAGCAAGTAAAGAAAAAATAAACGGCAATAAGCAGGCATTATTTTTTACCGGTTGTTTAGTGGGTCTGTTTGTAGGACGGGCGGAATAATATCATACCCGGTTTTACGCATGTTTCCGCTAGAGTGTAAAACAACGGGGAAAACGATCAGGCATTGCTTGATGCAAGCAACTTTACGCGGGGATCTCGACCATAAAAAGCCGGCTTATTTGATATTCTCTATTTCAACAGGGCATGACTTACAAACAAATACGACGCTTGTGTCGGCACGGGTTTGCACCCCGTGCCGGTATGCTTCAAGCCGGGCCGGGCAACATCTTTTCGTTACCCGACATTTTGGCGTCCGATGATGCGGCGGACATAAACAGCATGCCCGGCCGGGCTCGCATCAATAAGCCTGCTCGATATAATTGATTTGCACATTGCCGCCGGTAACATAGCCTTGGCGTTGGTTGTTGCAGGTGCCGGCATCGCTGCGTTCATCGCAGTAGTAGGTTTTTTTAGGTCCGACGATCGCTTTGTACTTGGCGCCGTTTGGGGTGGCGCAGGTATGTTTTTTCGATGCACCCGGCGCCATTTTAGGTGCGGCGCATGCAGCGGTCGGATTGGGGTAGCCGGAGTTGGCCAGCTTGCCGCTACAGTTGGTGGCGGCCCATCCAAACACGCCGGGAAGATTGGCATTCTTGCCGAGCACTGCGTTCTTCGCAAGACTGGTGGACGCAGGCCAGCCGTTTTGCGGATTACCGCCGGCATCCTGGGTGGAGACCTGCAGAATTGAGTTGACGCCATTGACGGCGCTGATGTCGGTGTCGTCGGCATTGGCGCAACCCGCACCCACCGAGCCGTTGATGCCGAAGTTGATCGAGACTTCGGCCAGGTTGGTGGCGTTCGGAAAGGTGGGGTTGCTGCAACCGTTGTTGTCCTTGAAGCCCACATCGGTCGGGGTAAAGAAATAGTTGAACGTCACTGCCGGACTGCAGCTTGCGGCGCCACAGCTGATGGTTTGTGGTGTGTAGGTGATCGTCTCGCCGGCAGCCATTTGGTACGACCCCTTATCGTTGACGCCGGGTACCGGGGTGAAGCTGACGGTCTTACCGGCAACGCTGGAA
>JALNYY010000092.1 GCA_023229605.1 Methylobacter sp. | reverse complement strand
TAGTAAAAGCTGCTCTTAGCATTTCAGGGTTAAGCGGCCCTGATGACGGGGAAAGGCTGTACCCAGCCTTTTCAAGCCTTGCCTGATGGGGCGTATTCACCCAGTTATGTTGGTTAAATCGGTCTTCTTCGACCCCATCTTGTGCATAGCGTTGTTGGCGGTCTATGGTTTGCAACGCCATGATGTCTATTTTAACACTGCCCAGGCCAAGAGGTTTGCCCATGCCGATACGGTGACGAAAGCTGTCCGTAGGCCGCAAGGCGTAACAGAGCAGTCCCAGCTCCCATTCGGTCAGGTTGTTGAAATCCAGGCTAAATTCAAATTCGGTTTCGGCTGTAATTGGCCTGATTTTAGCTTTGAGTCGCGGATTATCATTCTCATCATGGGTTTTCCACGGAAATTCAATTTTTCCGGCATGGGCGATTTGACCCTGATTATTAAGCATTTGCACTTTGTTGTCATCTGTTCGCAAGGCATGCAGATAGTATTTGCGGCCTTTTGCGGTATGTGTTGACGGTTCTAATTCTTGCTTGTCGATATATGTGCTATCACTGTCGTTATTTGTCCGAAAATACAGTGCGGGCGAAGGCGGTTTGGGTGTTGATAGCGCTTTCAGGGTTACTTCTTGTTCAAGCAGGTTCGCTTCGTTTTTTGGATACTCCAAAATGGTTCCGGCGCTGATACGCACTTTGCCTGCAAATGCTTGCGCTTTATCATCAGCCTTGCTGCCATCTTTGTTTGCCTGGACAAAACCGAACAATAGCTCAGACGGGGAGATTTTTTTTCTGTTTTCATTGAACGGTAAAAGTTCGGGGGGTATAAAACTAAACACTTTGTTAGCTTGACCAGCATTGGCTTCAACTCTGCCTCGCCAAATTGAAGAGAATGAGATTTCGCTAACTTCGTTTATTGTATCGGCATAATAAATCAAATCATATTCGTTGATCTGAAGTTTGCATATTTTATGCTTGTCATCATACTGGCGTTTGGTTCCCTTAAGATGAAATGGCAACCAGCTTACTGATTGACAAGTATCATCTTTTTTCAGCTCTTTATTACTTTTTTGGCTCATTGTGCGTTGATCAGCAAGCTCCGAATAGCGCTTTAATACTGGATCGGGAATTTCAATAGCTCTCTGAATCATTGCGCTCTTGTAGGCTTGATAGTCGAATTTATTGTTTTCTGTATCGACATATTTCAGCGGAACAAGGATAAATAATTCGTGTAGTTTGTTTTTCAGTTCCTGTTCTCTGCTTTCCTTGCCTAATATACGTAATATGCCGGGCTTCATCCCCACCGCATAACCTTCTTGAGGCATGTCGTTATTATCAAGATAATAGACGGTATTATGTTCAGGCGACCATGAGTTACTTTTCTCGATAAAATCCCTCATATTGCCGGGTGTGTAGGCCTGCTTGAGTTTTATCACATCATTTGACTTAATTGGAATGACAAAGCATTTATTACTCGTATAAATGACCATGCCTATTTTTCTTAATGCATCGTCCGCTTTTTTTCGGTACGACAACAAACCGTTATCCAACACCCGCATGGCTGAGTTGCTGGCGGCTTCTGCCAACGATGAAACCATGCCGCGTAGCGAGGTGGCCGGGATGGCAAGCTCGCCGTTGAGCCGATAGTTGCTGATTTCCGCAGGCTCCGTATTCTTTTTTTTGTCAGCACCAATAAATATGGGCGTTTCGGTGTTCAGGCAGCAAATCAGTCTGCCATGGTAAAGTTTTTCACCGTCATCGGTTTGATCCCGGTAAAAGGCATGTGAATGATGGGAATCGGCATTTAATCCCAATACAGGCAGCCAATGGTTGGTGTCCGGCTCTTTACTTGGAATAAATTGATAAGGATTGTGGAAACCGCTATTGGCTGCTTGGTGAATATCGGAAAGCGGGATTTTGTCTTGTTGATTGGCAGGCGTTACCTCATCGCAATGTCGGGGTTGTGGTGACGCCGCACATTGATCACGAAACGCCTGAATATCCGACTCACTGATTTGCCCAATGCCTGTTATTGATGCAGACTCCAAACTGCCGTAGCCTTTGTTTGCGCCGTAACCGAAAGTTATATCGCCTTCCTGCATGTCTCGTAACACCAGCGCTAACAATCCTTTACCCCAGTCCAGGGCATTGCCTGCCATGCGCGGTGAAAAGGTGATGGCGCTTTCGAATTCAGGACGTTCGAAATGGGTGGCGTCAAATTTTGCGCCGTCTTTGCCGCCGCCATGAAATCGGTCGATGGCGACAAAGTCTTGTTTGGTTTTTTGACTTTTGCCGACAGGTTTAAAATCATGAAGATTAATGACGGTTTTCCAACCGGATGCGCCGAATATCCGGCAGGCAAGGCAAAGCTTGTTTAAATCGTCTTTGTCATAGATAGACTCGCAAGGGTCGTCGGTCGAGCAACACCTTCCGTCCAAGGTACGGATGATGCGCTCCGCTTGGCTGCGCATTACGCCACGGAATGAAGAAACGGGTAAGTAAGGATTCAAGTCTTTATCCAACAATGGGAAGTGATCGGTTTTGTGTTTCTCATCCGAACTCAATCTTTTTACCGCGTAAGGGTCGTTGACTAGAAAAGGCCCTTTGAATTTTAAGGTGAGGCCAAGCTTTAGCTCATCACAGTTAGCGCCAAACAGTGCTTTTCCTCGCTTGATCAATTTATCTATTTCTTGTGGTTGCAGGTTTCCGGCACTATCCATAGCCATTTTTGTGTCATTTTTTCTAAAATCATTCAGCCACTTGGAAATTTCCTTCGCGCCCATTACTTTAATGTGAAGATGTCCATGCAGTTCCATGCGTCCGTAGGCATTGGCTCCGTCTGCGCCAAAGCAGGGTTGGTTTTTGTTTTTGTCAAAACTATCCAAAGCGGCAATCAGCAATGCAGCTTCTTTATCGTTCATTACACCAGTCAAGGTGAATTTAAACCGGATTCCGGTAGGGACGGTTTCCATGTAGTGCAGGCTTTGCTGTAGGGCCGCTTGTTTGTGCCTGTCTATGGCTGTGGAAGCTGCAATGAAAGTCTGGTGTTCTTCACGCCAATAAGGCCAAGGTTGGCTACCGGTTAATGGTTCGATGATTTCGGCATCATGGAACTCCGCCTTCCCGCCTCTGCCTTGATCATTGTTGGCAGGGTTATGGCCTTTACCGAACAGGTTTTCCAGCAGGCTTTCTTCTGCATTCCGGGTCTTTAACCACTGATATAATTTTCCCTTTATAGTGGAGCCGGGAATAATAGGCCTGCCTTTGCTACCTTTGATGCAGGCATTGATTTTTACCGGCTCGCCATCGGTGTTTTTGATGTCGTCGCGCTCGAAAAATTCGCCGGAACCGATATGCAAGGGCGTTAGAGTGGTAAGGACTACGCTGATATGCCAGCGTTTTTCGTTATTCAGTTTCCAGGCTGGCAAGCTCATCTGTCTACTCCATTTTTTATGTATTCGATTTTGTCGGCATCGGTCAGCTGAATTACATTATCAGCTTGCAAATTAACGGCAATTTCGCCGTAGCCGTTTTCCGGCACGAAAGGTGTGTATTGCCAATATTGCGAGGGATTATCCCCCAACCTGTACCACTGAACCGCTGCCTCTGTAATTGGCAAGCCCTGATACAGCCAGAGTGCGATCAAATCTGTAATATCCTCTTTGCCTTGCAAAACAAATACACTGCCCGCTTCGGTAAGCAACCAAGGCCTATAGCTATTGCCGCGATTTTGCATAAGCTTTTGTCTATGCCGCCCGCCTGAAAGCCGCTGCCGGGCAAAGTAACGTAAAAGCTTCAACTTGCCTGCCGATATTTCATGCCATGCTTGTTGATACATGGTGCATAACTCTTTAACGCCGCCAGCCTCATCAAGCGTTTCGGGACTTCCTAATAAGGTGTCGGTTTGCAGGGTGATTAACCATAAGTTGTTATCAATAGGCTTTGGTTTATTGGCGACAACGGGTTGAATAGTGTCGGTAAAATGTATTTGTAACGGCGTTTTTGTTTTGCCCAAGCCTATCAGTCCTTGCCCACACAAGGTCTTAAGCTGTTCAAGCACCTCGCCTCTACTTTGTTGATCAATTTGCGATAAGTCCAATTCGCTATACCAGCGCTTGTTATCGGGAATGATTTGTTCATATGCAAATAAATCATTTTCAGCGGAACGTAATTGTTCTCGGTCTATGGCGGTACGTATGCGCAATTCCGATTCCATGCTATCCCAGCCCCAATCTTTAAAGCGTAGATAAGGCCAAGGATAGTCTTTGAGCGTTTCCTTGGTATCTTTCCAATCTACGGCAAAATCAGGAGCGAGACCGTCTATCAAGCAAGGCCCATTTAGTCGGGCGACATCATAACAATGACTTTCCTTGGCGGTTTTAACCAAGGACAAGGGGGCGACTACGGACCGTTTATTGATTATATGGCTGGGAAAGGCATGACTGATTCTTAGCTTGCTGAAGTTTTGCCGCAATTCAATGCGGTCAATATCATCGTTATTGATACGACCACTCTGGCGATCTAAAAGATGGTTCCAGGTCGTCGCGATACAGCCTTTGATAGCTGCGCCCGGGATAATGCTTTCAGACTCAAACAAATTGGTAATGCCTGATTTTCCCGGCAAACAAAAAGGGTATGCAGGCTGGATGCACAAACCAATCCGATTAGACGGCAAAGTCTCCGTTGGTTTGGGTGTCAGAATAGCATGCATTTCTATATCGGTTACATCCGCTTGTTCCACTTGCCCAAAACCAATAGCTCTCAATGCGCCCAAATGAGAAAGCCATTTTATTGCCGCTTTCAGATGTAGGTTGATTTTCTCTGATGTCGCTCGGGAGGAAAAGAAATGCACCTGACCGGAAAAACTGTAGTGTTCACCGCTGACAAAAGGACTTTCAATCATGGCCAGTTGATGTTTGTCGACCGACCCGCGTTTGGAGTCGATTTTGATTCGGTACCGGGTTAGCGTTGATGGATCATCGCCATTCAATACAAAATCAGAAAAAAATAAACGCTTAGTTTTTGCCACTTCGTTTTCCGATGCTTGCCCCAGCCAATTGTTCAGTTCAGGCCCAAACCAATCAGGTTTGTTTTCATTTTCGATAGCGTTTTGTAATTCTTCCATGGCTTGCCGTATTTTGCCGCTTACCAATGTGCCTGGAATATATGGTTGATTTTTATGATTGCGGGCGATGACTACATCCAGTCCCAGTTGCCCTGGGCTAGACGATTGAGTTAATAACGGACCGCGCAACGTTAATAGGATATGCAATATTGTTTTTTGCATGCCGGTATTTTCTTTAGTCATTTTGACTCCCGTTCATATAATCCCACTGATTCATGATGTGCAGCCAATGGGCATTTTCGCCGCCGAATATCGTTTTTAATTTTTCCAGCGGCTCATGACTATCGTCCGATAATTTAGCGATGTATTGCTCGGCTATGGTTGCTTTTCCTTCCCGGTATGCCTGAATAATCTGATAGACCTTGCGCTTGGCAAAATCATCATTTTTTTTCAATTCGGAGATACATGAATGAACCTCGTGAATTTTTTCCGCTTTTACCTGCAGATGTTCCAGTTTTCCGAGGCCTTTGATAGTTTCTTCCCTGAAAGCGGAAAGCTGTGTACCCGCATGATCAAAAGATTCCAGGATTTGATAAGCGATTAAGTTGCTTTTCCGATCAGCCTTGGCAAACTGATCGGCAAGCGCCCTAGCCAGTGAATCTATTCGATAAATAGGGGCGTTATGATGACAAAGCACCAGACCGGCGGCATGGAACAGTGGCATACTATTATATTTGATATGCCTCTCAGCTTGTTTGTAAAACTCATTGACCATCCACCAGCCTTGCCACGCGGGAACCACCCAGATAATTTCATCACCGCCCCAAAGCAGGGTTTCGAGGCGAACTTCTTTTTTCTGAGTCAACCAACCCGGTTTCGTGGCTATCTGGTCAAGAATGTTTGTTAGCAGGGCCTCCCGTCCATGGCGGGTGTTTTTGTCGAAATCTTGTTGGGCTTTAGGCGTTCCACAAGCTCTTTGGATATTGCCAAATCCATTACCGTCTATATAGATGTAAGCGATTTTGCCATCCAATATGTCTTGGCTGGCAGATTTGCTAAGCGTTCCAATATCCTTTGTGAACTTAGCTTTTATACCGGTTATTTTTTCATAGAATTTTTGTTTCTGTTCTATGCCATATTTCCTCCTCTGATGAACGGATTCCGAGACATAGTCTTTGTCACTTTCCTTATCTTTAAGCCAGCGTTCCGTACTGGCGGGCCGAATTTTATCTATAGCGCAGCCAGTTATTCCTTCATTACGAATTGCCAGCGCCGGGGCTTGCATCTGTTGCCATCGGTTGAGGGTTTGTAGGCGGTTACGGTCTTGTTGGTAATGTTGTTCGCCATTGTTTGGATGCAGGTCTACGACAAAGGTGGCGTGTTTATAAAGAACGTCGCTTTTGAAAAAATCGATTACTTTGGTTTTTATGTGACCGGCATCTTCATCGGGCATATCCAAATTGAACAGTCCCCAGGAAGCGCCTTTGGTGATTGTGGGGCCGGTATCTTGAACACCGGTATTATTTATTGTTTCTTTTGATTTTCTTAGTTTTTCCCTTAGTTTCTTCTTTTTGTTTTTGTCTGACTGGGTAGGGTTTTGGTTGTTATTCAGTTCATTTAATTGTTGCTCTAAATCAATTATTTCTTGTTTCTTTAGGCTGATTTTTTTGGGTGAATTATTTTTTATAATTTCTTCGACTTTATCCATTGCTTTCAGCAATAACAAACTTCCTCCACGGGTTGTACTGAGGTCATTGGTATCGTTGATAAAATGACTCAGGTTAACAGCTTCTACTCTGAGGTAAAACGTCATTATTTTCTCCTTTTCTTTTTATATATTATCAACCATGTAGCGAAGCCACTGAGCACAGCTATTAAGGTCTGAAATAACAAATCCGAGTTAACGCTACAATCTTGACTCGGAGGAAAGCATTGCCAAATATGGAAGTTAGTCATGCCGAATAGCGCGGTAACTAGGCCGGCTGTTGCCAAAGGAATACCATATGTGGCAAGTTGATTGGCTGCAGTTGCTAGGTTATTTGAGTCTACAAGCTCAAGGAATTCATGGGTGTTATCCACTTCCTGGCGAATCTCTTCAAAGAACTGCGCTATGTCGAGAAATTTTCTATTTATCTCGTACAGTTCCATATGTTGTTGTTGATTGGACAGCATTGGAAAGCGGTATAACACCGTAAACTTGGTGAATTCATAACGCAGCTTTCTCCATTTTTTCATTGTCTCTTTTTTATTTTGACCACTATTATCCGGTATTGCTTTTGAAAGCTCTCTGCCGAAACGAAATAAGGTCATACGTATATACAACAGCATCACAGTCGTATCGAAATAATAGCTGGCAGATGGGGCAAAAATGTAAGGAATGGGCGGAGCTAATATGGCAGTACAGTGATAACAGTAACCGTACCAGGTACCATCGCTTTCCCATCTTTTGTAAGTTCTTTGATCTGCCCATTCGCGTTCATATTGGCTTACACCTATGTGGGTGTCGTTAGAATCCTTATATTTTTGGTTTGCCCAATCAAAAGGTGGATTATCAACATTGAGCAGCTTAATCCAATGTCCATAATCTTTTGCGCTAAGTGTTGGGTTATTCGGTTCGAAGTTGGTTTTCAGAGAATTTCCGCCATTAGCCAGAAAGGCAGCAGTCCACACATAGCAGCGGTTGTCGGCATAGATTTGCCAATGTTCCAGTTCATGGCTGTCTTTTTTGTTATACATCCAGTCCCGTGCTGCCTTTGCCCAGTCTGTCGGAAACAATTGGTAATACTGGTCATTGTATTTAATGGGCAATTCCAACATTGTCGCCCATCGTTCAAAATAACGTTCCAGCTCATTTAACGAACCAATCTTTTCATTGTCTTTTACATTAACCGGCACTTCCGAAAACATATACCTAAATATTTCTGCATGCTTGTCATAGGGTATGCCAAAGTAACGAAAAAACTCATTCAGCACCAACAGATCATCCAATTGAGGGCGATTAGCTTGATGCTCCGGGAAATAAACATCAACATAAAAAAATCCGGTTTGAAGGATATTGTTTTTTTGCTGCTCCTTAATTGCTGGCGTTTCAAATAAAACAATCTGAGGGGGCAGCATGCCAATTTTGAATGGCTTATTCCTTAAGTTGACGGTGACCTCAGCCTTACCCCATGAAGTTTGATCCCAAGCCCCACATATTGTTAGCCATTGACCGCGTTCATACAGTGCATCAGAAGTTTCTCGCGTAAAATACTTCCGTCGTTTTGTATAGGACAAATCTGTTTTGTCATTCAAAATGTAAAACAAATCAAATTGATTGGGTCCGTCTTTAACTAATTGCAATTTGAAAGCAAAAGGCAGCGCAAAGCGAGTATATGTTGCTATTTTTTCATCAGCACCGAGATTTGGCTTGCCGATGATTAAATCTAAATGGCTGGTCATAGTTATTCTCCAAAATTATTTGTATTTCCCAACTCTAAAACGATTTGTCTTCTAATCTGCTAGAAGGTTTTACTCATTTTTTCAGTACATATCATTCATAGATCACCTACATAGAACGATTACCACCTTTACTCAATCAATAATTGGGGTGATTAATTAATCGCAGAAAATAAGTTGTATTCATCTTCATTCCAGAGTGAAAAACTTAATTCATACAAACCCAACCCAAAACTCGTCTTCCCCCCAACGCCGATCCATTGGCCCAAAGCCAGCCAAGGTATAAACGGCGCAAGCTCTCCCCGGTAAACGGTTTCGCCCAGCAAGCCGCCGAACGGCATGGTGCTGCGGCTGCGTTGCGAGTGGCGTTGCCAGTCGTGCCATTGCAGGGTGCTGTGCTCGATTTGCACGGTTTCGGCCAAGTCGAGTAACTGCTGTTTTTCATCAGGCGTTATGGCTATGCCGTTGCCGTACAGGGTCGCCAGGGCGTTGATGCGGCCTAATAAACGATTCATGAGCAGGTTGAAGGACGGCGCTGTGTGCAGTAATTGATTGTCGGCTTTCAGTCGTAAACGGGTGCTGTGGTTAAGGTAGATGCGCGACACTGAAGGGGGCGTATCGGCGAAAAACTGTTCGGCTTGCATGGCTTGGGTTTGTTCCAACCATTGGCGGTTTTGATAAATCATTTTGGCGCCGTCCGAGTTCAGTTGCGTAATGCTGTCGATGTGGAAACGGCCTCGTTGTTTACCCAAGCCCATAAACTCGCCAAGATGCTCCAGCGCGGCAAACACGATCAGGAAATAGTCGATGGCGGAGCCGTACAGGACAATGCCAAGGTTAAGCGTGTCGCCTGCCTGATAGTGGGTTTTATTGTCCAATGTCGGAATCAATATGTAAGGCCGGGGCGGCGCTTGTTGTGCGTCGCTCCAGTGCGCGGGCGGCGATGGATTGTAAAAGTAATCCCGGAAATGGGTGCCGATTTGCGCCAGCGCTTGGCCTAAGGCGCCGTGAAAGCTTGCTCCTTTATAGGCGGGTAGTTCAGTGGCGCCGCTAAGGCAAAGCCGGAATTCAAAACAGGCCAGGCGAAACGCCGGGTTTTCAGTAGCGATACCGGTAAGGGTCTGTGTGGTCATAAAACACCTTGGTAGGATTGAATATGAACGGTTTTAGTGCATTTACGTTCTGTGCGTCTGATAAAAAACAAGGGCTGTTGGCATCAACAGATAAGGACTTTTTGGAAGACGAAGAATGCTGGAAACTAAAAGGCTAACGCGGATACTAACTCAACCTTTTAAATGCAACAAGGCAAAGATGAATTGTTGGGGAGGGCGATAGTTTTTGTATTAAAAAGTTTATTTCTTGCCGCCGGACAGCATCACAACCCGGTTCCTGCCTTCGTTTTTTGCCCGATACATGGCTTGATCGGCGACTTCGATCATGTCGGTGTAATTGGTATAGTGCCGACTATACATGGACACGCCGATGCTGACCGTCAGCAGATGACCATGAAATCGTTGGCCCATGATTTTGCCGCGACGTTCAATTTCCGACCTTATGCGCTCTGCATAACCGTAGGCTCCGGCTTCATCCGTGTTTTTAAGGACAAATAAGAATTCTTCTCCGCCATAGCGGCCGATAAAGTCTCCGGGGCGGGTTGAACTGCGCAAAATATCGGCAACAATCTTTAACGCATCATCTCCGGCCTGGTGCCCGCAGGTATCGTTAAACAGTTTGAACCTGTCTATATCGACAAAACCAATGGCGATATTTGCCAGTTTGGACTCGTCTTCTTGGAAAATACCAGTCAGGAAATTGCCGACCATTCGCTTGTTGAAGAGCTGCGTCAAATGGTCAATCTGCGCACGTTTTTTCTCCTGGTCGTATTGTTTGGCATTGAATATGGCAATTCCCAATTCATAGGCAATAGGCATTATTTCCGGCAATAATTGTTCATGCATCGGTTTTTTTGACAGTGAATTGTCGGCATAAAGCACACCGACCAGACGATTGTGATGCAATACGGGGACGGCAATAAATTCAGTCGTTTTTAGGCGTTGAATTAGCGGGTTGTCGCACTCTGTTTTGGCGTTGATGATGACGGCTTTTTTTTCGCGCAGGCATTCCAACAATAAACCGGAAATGCCGCTGATGTTGATCTCAAAAGGTTGCGGCTTTTTCGGTAATATTGATTCAGGCCAGCAATATGACGCGATCAGGCAACGGCGTTTAGGGTCTATGGTAAACATAATGCTGCGGTCAAAAGAAAATTCGTCCTGCAAGGCCTCCAATGTGCGGGGTATGAATTCATCAGGGTTAAGACTGTGATGTGGCGCAGTTAAACACGGCGACGAGATTGCACGGTCAGCCGCAAAAGGTTTGTCGGCGTTTATCTGGCTTAAATTAATGGTGGTTTTGACCAGCGTGGCCCGTAATGTGGTTAAACAGGGCAGATGCGTGTCATAGAATTCCTGAGTGCTTTGCATGTCCTGATCTACCTGTTGCAATAGCGTTTCAAGATTCAGTTGGCCAACATCAATAGTTTCGAGTACCGCGCTCTGTAATGTCGGATGGTTGTCATGGGTGGCCGAACCAATGCCCTGTATCCAGGCAACGTAGTTTGCGAAGGAAACGATAGCGATTTCAGTTTTAAATCTACTGTGCGGCGATGCTTCAGTTGGCTGGTTATGGTGACCGGCAACGATTGCCATGATGGATGTCGGCAATTGCCATTCCAGACAAAAAACATGCCCCATCTCGGTATGCGTTATTCCGAAAAAACGATGTTCTTTTTCAATGGTTGAACGCCCATTTTTATCCATGGAGCGAATAAAGTCGCTGTAAGTCACGCGCCCATAGGTTTCCAAAACTATTTTGCCTATATCGTGCAGAAGTCCGCCCGTATAAACCAGGTCAGGGTCCGGGTATTTCAGTGCAACGGCTATTCTTTTGCTTAACGAGGCTACATACAGGCAATGTTGCCAGAAAAATAACAAGTCGAATGTTGGTGTCGAGTCCTGTTGTATCAACTTGTTATAAAACAGCTGGTTTAGCGCAAGCTGGCGTACGGAGGAAAATCCCAGCATAGTAACTGCGCGTTTAATAGAAGTTATTGTATTGGGTAAGGCGTATGCAGCTGAATTAACCTGTTTCAGGATTTTTGCCGCCAGAACCGGTTCCGTTTCTATAATCTGGGATAAGTTCTCGATCCTGGCGTCGTCGTCATTGGTCAGTTTTAACAGTTTTAGGGCGGCAGAAGGTACAAGGTGAAGGTGCTTGATTTCAGCCTTCAGAATTGAGCGAGCTGTTTTTTTTATGAGCTCGGTATCATCCTTGTCTTCGTCGGTCATGACATATTTTCCAGTGGTCGGGATTCCGTTTTTATACTGCAAAGCGGAGTCTAATAAACTGATGAGAACTGTTGGGCAATATCCTTACTTAACTTTTTAATCATAGCATCAAAAATCAGTCACCGTGACTGCCAAGTACAAAATTTTCTGAATACATATTGATGGTTTACAATACCAGCCGGCAAGTTTGTCCCTGCAGCGGGGACACAAGTAGACAGGATCTAAAATTACCACATGAAAAAATTAAAATGTGCTGTGATCGGCACCGGTTACCTGGGCAAATTTCACGCACAAAAATATGCCTCACTGCCCGACTGTGAGTTGGTTGCGGTTGTCGATATAAATGAGGCCGCGGCTAAAGAAGTCGCCGAACAGTACGGCGCAGCAGCGCTGACAGACTATCAATCCCTGTTAGGCGAAGTTGATGCAGTCAGCATCGTCGTGCCTACGACGCTGCATCACAAGGTATCCAGGGATTTTTTGAATGCCGGCGCCCATGTGCTGGTTGAAAAACCGATTACCGTGACGGTTGCGGAAGCCGATGAGTTGATCGCCATCGCCAAGGAAAAGAATCTGATTTTGCAGGTGGGGCATCTGGAGCGGTTTAATCCGGCGGTATTGGGTCTGGACAAGGAAGAAAAGCCGCTGTTTATTGAATCCCACCGGTTGTCGCCGTTTAATCCCCGCGCCAACGATGTCAGCGTGGTGCTGGATTTAATGATCCATGACATCGATATTATTTTAGCCTTGGTCGATTCCGAGGTGGAACGCATCGATGCCAGCGGCACGGCGGTGTTGACGCAAGGCACCGATATTGCGAACGCCAGGCTGCTGTTTAAAAACGGTTGCGTGGCTAATGTGACGGCCAGCCGGATCAGCATGAAGATGGAGCGCAAAATGCGCATGTTCAGGCCGTCCTCTTACGTATCTGTGGATTTCCAGAATCGTATCTTAACCAAACACCGCACCGGCAAAGGCGAAATGTTCCCCGGCATTCCGGAAATAGAAACGGAAGAATCCGTTTTTGAAAGCGGCGATGCGCTGCTCGAAGAAATCAAGCATTTCGTTAACTGCATTCATACCGGCGACAACCCGTTGGTGTCCGGTATCGCGGGAAAAAGAGCGCTGGAAACAGCGATAGCCATCACCCGGTTACTAGGCGAATAGACCGTAACCCAACAACTGATAAACACAAAGGCAATAAAAACATGATACCAATGGTAAACCTTAAGGCTCAATACGCTGAAATCAAAGACGAAATTGAGCGCGGTCTGGCTGAAACAATCGAAAATTGTTCGTTTATATTAGGCCCCAATGTTCAAGCCTTTGAAAAGGAAGCCGCCGAGTATCTGGGCGTTAAGCACGCCGTAGCCGTGGCGTCGGGAACCGATGCGCTGCATCTGGCGTTGATTGCCGAAGGCATCGGTGCAGGCGATGAAGTGATTACTACCGCGTTTACCTTTATTGCTACGGCGGAGGCCATCAAATATGTCGGCGCGGTCCCGGTATTCGTCGATATTGACTCCAAGACCTTTAATATCTCGCCCGAAGCCATAGCTCAAGCCATCACCCCAAAAACCAAGGCGGTCATGCCGGTGCATTTGTTCGGGCAGCCGGCGGATATGACCGCGATTAAGCAATTATGCGATCAGCATAATCTGAAACTGATTGAAGATTGCTGCCAGTCGTTCGGCGCAACCGTCAACGGCAAACAAACCGGCGCTATCGGCGATGCGGCGGGTTTCAGCTTTTTTCCTAGCAAGAACCTGGGCGCGTTCGGCGATGGCGGCTTGGTCGTGACCAACTCCGACGAGACCGCGAAAAAACTTAAAATGCTGCACAATCACGGTTCGGATGTCCGTTATTACCATGATGTGATCGGCTATAACAGCCGCCTTGATGAAATGCAGGCGGTGATATTAAGGGCCAAGTTGAAGCGCATCGATCAATACAATAAAGGCCGTCGCCATGTCGGGCATCTTTATTCGGAGTTGATGGCCGATTTGCCGCTGGCCACGCCGTTTGAAGACGGGCTGGGCGAGCATGTCTATCACCAGTACACCGTATTATGCGACCGTCGCGACGAGGTGATGAAAGCCTTGCAGGATAAACAAATTGGCTGCGCCGTGTACTATCCCGTGCCTTTGCACCGGCAGAATGTGTTTAAACAGGAATATGCCAAAGTCAGCTTACCGGTGACGGAATCGGTTGCGGCCAATTGTTTTTCATTGCCGATTTGCCCGTTCCTTGAAGATGACTCGGTCAGGGAGATTGCGGCGGTTATTCGGGGTGTATTGACGGCGTAGTTAAAAACTGCTGGAGTGCAGGCAAAGCTTGCACTCCCCCTTGGTAATATAAATCCAGCATGAGTTATGCTCGGCACATCCTACAATCCTTAGCCTTGAATCATAAACCCTTAAAAATCCTATTCAGCGCCGGGGAATCATCCGGCGACCAACACGCCGCCAATATGTTCCTGGAGCTGAAAAAGCAGCAGCCGGACATTAAAGGCCTCGGCATGGGCGGCGCCAAAATGGCTCAGGCGGGCATCGATATTCGCTATGACTCAGCCAATATCGCGGTCATCGGCGTGGTTGAAGTCATCAAGCATTATGCCGAAATCCGCCGTGCGTTAAAGCTGATGCAACAGCTGGTAGCAACCGAGCGCCCCGACTTGCTGGTTTGCGTGGATTACAAGGAATTCAACTTCAAGCTGGCGCGTTACGCAAAACAGCAGGGCATTAAAGTCTTGTTTTACGTCAGCCCCCAGGTATGGGCATGGCGGCCGGGCAGGGTCGTGGCCTACGGCAAAGTCATCGACATGATGGCGGTGATCTTCCCGTTCGAGACGGCTTATTACGACGCCGAAAACGTGCCGGTACGCTACGTGGGGCATCCTTCGGTGGATAAAGTTCATGCGCAACGCAGCAAAGATGAAGATTTAACCCGTTTCGGGCTGGATAAAAACAAGCCGGTAGTCGGCTTGCTGCCCGGCAGCCGCGCCAACGAGATTAAGCGCATGCTGCCGGTCATGCTGGCCGCCGCCGAAAAAGTGCAGGCGGGTTTGCCTGAATGCCAGTTTATTTTGCCGCAAGCCGATTCTATCAGCGATGCGTTGCTTGAAGACTATATCCGCCAGTCGCCGTTTAAAATCACGGTAATAAAAAATCAGCCTTATGACGTCATTCAATGCTGCGACGCGGTGATGACCACCTCCGGCACCGCAACGTTGGAAATCGCCTTGCTGACCGTGCCGATGGTCATCGCCTACAAGCTGTCAACGTTAACCTACTGGCTGGGCAGATGGTTGGTGAATACGCCTTTCATAGGCTTGCCGAATATTGTGTCGGGTAAAAGCATAATAAAGGAACTGATTCAGCATGAGGCGACAGCCGAAAACCTGTCTGCCGAAGTTGCGCGAATTCTGACCGATAAAGCCTACGCCGATCAAATGCGCCAAAACCTGAATCGGGTTAAGCAGCAGTTAGGGCAGGGCGGCGGTTCGAAAAACATGGCGCAGCTGGCGTTGGAAATGCTGTCGGTATGATAATCCAGGCATAATTCCGGAGAAATCAATTCACCATGAAGACACGAAGAAAAATGGCGGTTTACAATCTAATCTCTGCTTAAAAGTGTCCGCCTTTACGGCGAGTGCCGATGAAATGGTAATGCCCTGAAATACTTCGTGCTCTTCGCGCCTTCGTGGTGAATAATTACCGCTTGGATCACGCAATAGAACATAACGAGGGGGTAACTTATGGATATTGGAACTGCATTTAAACTGCTGGCCTATATGCTTTGGCCGTTTTTGCTGGTGTTTTTATATTATCTGTTTGACAGGAAAGGTTTCAAGAGGCAACTCGAGAAGTTTAAACAAGACGGCTTTAAATAAACGTCTAAACGGATCAGGCGGCTTTGTCGCCCGATAAAGCCGCCTGATTGCCTGGTCTGTCAGTATCTCGGCACTGAACTGTCGCAATCGCAAGACCAGGCGTCGATTCCGCCGCTTAAGTTTGCAATATTCTTAAATCCCGAGTGGGCAAGATACATGCAGGCTTGTTGGCTGCGCATGCCATGATGGCAAATCACTACAATTTCCTGTTGCGGATTCAGCTCACCCAGTCTTTGCGGAATTTGGTTAAGCGGAATTAAAACGCTGTTTTTTATGCTGGCGTATTGGAATTCATTGGGTTCCCTGACATCCAGCAAAAACAGATGCTGTTCATTTTGAATTCTGTCTTTTAGTTCTTTTGCTGATATTTGTTTTACGGACATGGTTATCCTTTGTTAATAAATTTTTCTAAACGTTGCATGGCAATGGACATTCTATCTATGGACGTCGTATAAGCAAACCGGATATGGTGGTTCGCTTCATTGTGGCCGAAATCTTTTCCCGGCGTTATTGCAACGCCTTCAGCCTCCAGCAAATCCAGGGCGAACTGGTAGCTGTCATCGGTAAATCGGGAACAGTCGGCATAAATATAAAATGCGCCATCCGGCTTGATCGGGATTTCAAAACCCAAACGCAATAATGCGTCATAAAGAAAATCGCGCCGTTTTTCAAATTCGGCGCGCCTGCGCTCAAGTTCGTCCAGCGTGTGCTCGTCAAATGCGGCTAATGCGGCATGTTGCGAATGGGTTGCCGTGGCGATAAATATATTTTGAGCCAGCTTCTCGGTGGCGCAGACAAACTCATCAGGGACTATCAACCAGCCGACCCGCCAGCCGGTCATGCCGAAATATTTGGAAAAGCTGTTGATCACAAATACATTGTCGCTAAATTCCAGTGCCGTCGAGGCATTTTCATCATAAACCAATCCATGATAAATCTCATCGGAATAAAAGCAACCGCCTAACTCATTAACAGTGTGAACGGCCTGTTTTAATTGGTCTGGAGCAATGATAGTGCCGGTAGGATTTGACGGAGACGCAATTAATGCGCCTTTAGTGGCTTTAGTCCAATGCTGTTTGATGTGCGTAGCGGTCAGCTGGTAACGGCTTGCGGCATCTACCGGAACGGTTCTGGCTTTACCGTCAAACAACTTAACAAAATTGCTGTTACAGGGGTAGCAGGGGTCAGCCATCAGCAGTTCTTCCGCCGGGTTAAGGCTGACTCCAAGGGCCAACAAAAATGCTCCAGAGGCGCCTGGCGTTACGAAAATGCGTTCCTTGTTTACAGTCACCGAATAACGCCGCCGATAAAACTCGGCTATTTTCTCACGCAGCTCGGGCAATCCTGCCGCCGGGGTGTATTTCACCTCGCCGGTTTTAAGTTGCCTGACGCCGGCTTCAACAATCGCTTGCGGCGTAGCAAAATCAGGTTCGCCGATTTCCATGTGAATGACATCCCGGCCCTGCGCTTCCAATTGTTTGGCCCGCCGCAACAGCTCCATCACATAAAAGGGAGAAATTTCCTCAGTCCGTTTCGCCAGTCGCGCGCTCATAACCTTGATGCCCATCATAAAAGCGGTAGATCATACCAATAAACCTTGCTATCCGGTTGCTATTCTGCTAAAAATGCGCGGTTTTATTTAATCTTGTCTTAGGAGTTAATGGATGACCGATAGTTCTAAAACTGGCGCATCA
>JALNYY010000091.1 GCA_023229605.1 Methylobacter sp. | reverse complement strand
ACTTCCCGTTTCAATTCTGCGGACGATAGTCCATGAATACCTAAAGCAGGTTATACGGAAGTAGTATATTCACTCGATAAAAAACTAGCAAGCGTGAGTCATTGTTGATGAAGGCTTAACGCAACGGCTACAGGACTTTATCTGCCGGATGGTTAAAAATTTAAGTTAATATTTGTCGCTACGATTCATAAAACTGTATTCTGCGATTTCCCAAGTTCAAGCTTGGGAAAGTCAACAACTTCTGGTTCTTCCCGGTAAAAATTCCTTAGCTTACGTAACATCGGTTAATATTTGTAACTGCCGTTACTTTAATCAATTGCTTTTCCCCACTTAATTTCAAGTATGTTTTTCGCCAAGGATTTTATCGAAACCGCTGAAGGGCTCATTTTCGCCGTAGTAGAGCAGGGCCTGGAAGATGGCAAAGCGCTGTGTTTTTTACGTTATGTACAAGAACCTTCCGGCTGGAAAAAGGTCGCGACTGAACAAGCCAATAATCTGCTGCAACAGCAGTATCCCGATTATCTGCATTATTCGCCGGTTTTAGATGCGCATTTGCATGCGGTCGCCGTAGAGCGGATTGTCAAACATCACCAGCCCAAACATAGATTGCAACAGCTTATGCAGGCACCCCGCCATGATGCTGTCGAGCGGGATTTGTTCCGGTTGTGCGAGTTGTTTGGGCAACATGGGCTGGATTTGGCGCAAACCGGGGTTACGGGCTCCATATTGGTTGGCGTGCAAAATCAGGATTCGGATATTGATCTGGTCTGTTACGGCAGGGAGGTTTTTCATCAATGCAGGGCAATTACCGGCAAGCTTATCGTGCTGGGGCATTTACAAAGCCTGAATGATCAGGACTGGCTGCAATCTTATCAACGCCGGTCCTGCGATTTGAGTTTTGACGAGTATGTCTGGCATGAACGGCGTAAATGCAACAAGGCAGTGATTAGCGGGCGGAAATTCGATTTGAATTTTATCGATCATTGTGCGGGCTCTGAGGCTGTTGTGTATCAAAAATACGGAGCGATTACCTTGCAGTGCAGGGTGACCGACGATACTTACGCGTTCGATTACCCGGCTGAATTTAAAATAGACCATCCGCAGATCAGTTCGATCGTCAGCTTTACGGCGACTTATACGGGGCAGGCCATTAGGGATGAAATAGTGGAAGTGTCGGGTGTGCTGGAACAATCGGAACAAGGGCTTAAGCGTATCGTGGTCGGCTCCAGCCGTGAAGCGCATGGGGAATATATCAAGGTGGTTCAGTGTGCAGCTTGGGTTAGCGATAGCGTAACCCGACAATTGCCGCGTCGAGGTGTTGGGCTACCGCCTAAGCCAATTTACGGTACTGATTTTTCGGCGGTCATTTTCGACATGGACGGCCTGGTTTTGGATACCGAAAGCACCTACATCTCCGCTTGGAGACAGGCTGCAAGTGAGATGGGCTATGATTTTTCAGACGACTTTTGCCTGTCGCTGTCGGGGCTGCATTACCAGGATATAGAGCTGAAACTGCTAGCCTATTGCGGGGCTGAATTTGATCTGGAAACCTTCAATCGGTTAAGCGGCGATTGCTGGCGCGGCCATGTCAATGTTCACGGCATAAAAATCAAACACGGCTTTAACGGGTTGCTGGAATTGCTGATCCGGCAAAAAATACCCTATTGCCTGGCGACTAACAGCCTGGCGGTAAATGCGCTGGAATGCCTTGAACTGGCCGGGATCGAAGAGGTTTTTTCAATCGTCGTCAGCCGCGATCACGTTCGGCACGGCAAGCCGGAAGCGGATATTTTTTTAAAAGCCGCCGAGCTGTTGCAAGTGGACATCGGCCGGTGTTTGGTGGTTGAAGATTCTCATGCCGGTATCGTGGCCGCTTCCAGAGCCGGAGCTGTTTCGGTGTTTATACCGTCGATCGCAAAGGTTGATCCGTTGACGGTTGAACTGTGCGATTTGATGGTCAGCGATTTGGCGCAATTGGCGGACGCCATCCGCGCTTAGTTCGCAGCGGATAGGCCGATCATGTATAATTTTTACAATTTTTTGCAACAAAGCACGCATAACCCTTGATAGTTCAACATTCTAAAGTCTCAGTCATTGCCCCGGCCAGATTACACATGGGCTTTATAGATCTAAGCGGATCATTGGGGCGGCATTTCGGCAGCATCGGCATTGCCCTTAATGAAATCAGCACCCGCTTGACAGTAACCGGCGCTGAGCAACTCACTATTACCGGTCACGCCGGACAGCGGGCAAAAAAGTGCGTGTCCATGTTGTGCGAGGCGCTGCAGGTATCCGATAAGCTCAATATCACGATTGAAGCCGCGATTCCTGAGCACGTAGGCTTGGGGTCTGGCACGCAAATGTCGCTGGCAATCGGTGCGGCGCTGAATGAATTTTACGATCTGGGCTTGACCGTGCGTGAAATCGCCGCCGTGACCGATAGGGGGTTGCGTTCCGGCATCGGTATCGGCGTTTTTGAGCAGGGCGGCCTGGTTGTCGATGGCGGACGCGGCGAAAAAACCATCACGCCGCCGGTACTGGCGCATATGGATGTGCCGGACGACTGGCGGTTTATCCTGGTGTTCGACCGGCGCGGCCAAGGCCTGCACGGCCAACAGGAGATACAGGCATTTAAAGAGCTGCCGCCTTTCCCCCGGCAGGAAGCCGCAAGGTTATGCTATTTGTTGCTGATGCAGGGCCTGCCTGCCGTGGCCGAAAACGACATCATCAACTTCGGCGATGTAATTACCCAATTGCAACATTCGGTTGGAGAGCATTTCTCTTCGGCTCAGGGCGGGGTTTTTACCAGTCCCGAAGTTGCGGCAGCCATGCAATGGTTGGAACGGCAAGGCGCGGTGGCTATCGGCCAGACCTCATGGGGGCCGACCGGATTTTGTGCGATTGATGGGGCTCAGTTGGCTGGCACGATTGCCGATCAGGCCAGACTGGAGTTTGCGCATTTCGATAAGTTGAGTTTTGTTGTCGCCAGTGCGCGGAACAGCGGCGGGGATGTTTTTGTCGGCTAGCATGTAATGTAACGTGGAAACGATATTGATCGTCGCTGGTTCAGGGCGCATGTTGGCGCAGGCTGCAAAAAACGCGAGCTTGAAGCCCCTGGTTATTGACCTGTTCGCGGATATTGACACGCAAGGCTATGCGGAAGATTTCCGTCAGGTAGCGTCACTTGCCGAACAAGACTTGGCTCCTGCGGTAGATTATTTTGTCGAACGCTATGCGGTAACCCATGTCATTTACGGCAGCGGCTTTGAATGTTACCCGGAAAGCCTGCGTTATCTGGATAGCCGTTTGATTATGCTAGGTAATGATCCTGACGCCTTTGCAAGGCAGCTGGATAAACCGGCGTTTTTTTCGACGCTGGGCGAGTTAAACATTCCCTATCCCGAGGTTGTTTTTAGCGCGCCTGATTGCGGTGATGGTTGGCTGCTTAAGCCTATGCAAGGGCAGGGCGGTATCGGCATAAAACGTTACCGTGCCGATTACGATGTAAAGGCGCCGGTTTACTGGCAAAAACTTCAAGCCGGTGCGCCCCATTCGGTGCTGTTTCTGGCTGACGGCCAGCAGATGCAGGTTGTCGGTTTTAACAGGCAATGGCCGGTTCGTTTAAGCGGGACTCAGGAGTTTGTTTTTTCAGGCGTGGCCAATAGCTGTGATCTATCGGATGCGCACAAAGCAGAGATAGCGGACTGGCTAAAGCAAATGGTTCCGGCGTTTGCGCTAAAAGGCCTAAATTCGCTGGACTTTATTCATGCGGATGATCTCAGTTATGTTCTGGAAATCAACCCTAGGCCCTCTGCCAGTATGCAGTTATATGACCAGGATTTGCTGGGAAGGCATATTCAATCATGTGAGAGGGCGCAATCCGTAGGGCGCAACAGCGTAGCGTATTGCGCCGCATGGCAGGATTATCATTCGGGTTATCAAGTTGTTTACGCCGCGCAGGATTTAATCATTCCCGACCGATTCCAATGGCCCGACTGGTGTATGGATTTACCTAAACCCGGCAATATGTGTCGCGCAGGACAGCCATTGTGCAGTATTATTGCGCACCAAAAAAACTTACAGTCTGTAGTGGAACAACTGCGGATTAAACAACAACTTATTATTAGTCAACTAGAAAGGTTTTGACCGTTATGGAATATACAGCCAGCGTTAACAAATTGACCCAGCCCTTGGTTCAGCACTTACTCGATAATGCCGACAAATTACGTTTAGGTGTGGAAAAGTTAGCCAACGGCTGCACCATCATTGACGCGGGCATTAAGGTGCCGGGCGGTATCGAGGCGGGTCGCATTATTGCTGAAATCTGCCTTGGCGGCATGGGGACCGTAACCATCAGCCACAGTCCTTATACCGATAACTGGCCGCTGTCGGTAAACGTACACACGGGCAACCCTGTTCTGGGCTGTCTGGGTAGTCAATATGCGGGCTGGAGTTTGTCGCATGAAAAATACTATGCGCTAGGCTCAGGCCCTGCGCGGGCTATGGCAACCAAGCTGAAAGACGGCAAGCAGGAGCCGGTTGAAGAGCTTTATAAAGAATTGGCTTATCAGGACAGCAATGATTCGACTGTCTTGGTCATTGAGAATGATGCGGTGCCTCCTGTTGAAATCGTCGAAAAGGTCGCCGCCGCCTGCAAGGTCGACCCATCCAAATTGACCATCATCGTCACTCCGACCAGCAGTCTGGCCGGCGGCGTACAGGTGGTTGCCAGGGTTCTTGAAGTGGCTATGCATAAGGCCCATGCGCTGCATTTTCCATTGGAAAATATTATCGACGGCAGCGGCAGCGCACCGATCTGCCCTCCGCACCCGAATTTTGTCAAAGCGATGGGCCGCACCAATGACGCGATCCTGTTCGCCGGTCAAGTGCATATCTTCGTAAAAGGCAGCGATGAAGCGGCAGAAAAACTGGCCAAGGAACTGCCCAGTTCAACCTCTAAAGATTACGGCAAACCGTTCGCGGACATCTTCAAGCAGTATGAATACGATTTCTTTAAAATCGACGCGATGCTGTTCAGTCCTGCCAGCGTTATTGTGACTGCTGTTGAATCCGGCAAAAGTTTCCGTGCGGGCAAGCTGGATAATGCGTTGTTGGATCAGTCGTTTGGGGCGTACGACTGCAAGGATGCTGGAGGTAGAGCAACGCAGGAGCAGTTGCCGAGAGCGTAGCGTGGGCCGTGTAGTAATTTTTACCGATGATCCCGGATGGCATGGCAAACAATTATGCCTGGCTTTTGCCAGCCGGGGCTATACCTGCGACTACGTTTCGCTGACAGAATGCCGGTTTGCAATCGAACCCGGCCAATTGCCGATCTTTATTCCTGGTTTTGAGCAGGCGCTTCCCGATGCGGCTTTTGTGCGCGGCGTCCCCGGCGGTTCGCGTGAAGAAGTGGTGCTGTACCTGGATATACTGCATGCGCTAAAGGCGATGGGGGTTCCTGTCTACAATGACGGGCATGCGGTAGAGCGCAGTGTCGATAAGGCCATGACCAGCTTTTTGCTGCACAATGCAGGGCTGCCGACGCCGATGACCTGGGTGTTGCGTGACCGGGAGGAGGCGCTGAGAATTGCAAAAACCGAATTGAAACGGGGTAATTTGCTGATCAGCAAGCCTTTGTTCGGTTCGCAGGGCGAAGGCATACGGCGCATTGAAAAATCGACCGACTTATTCTGGCTGACCGGCAGTCACGGCGTTTATTATCTGCAACGCTTTGTTCATTGCGAAGGCGAGGGGTTTTCAGATAACCGCGTTTTTGTAATTAACGGCAGGGCGGTTGCGGCAATGCGCAGACGCGGAAAATTCTGGCTTAATAACGTTGCCAGAGGCGCGGCCTGCGAGCTGATTGATTTGGAACCCGAAATGGTCGATTTGGCCGTCAAAGCGACGAATGCATTGGCGATGGATTATGCCGGAGTCGATATTATTAAGGACAGGCAAGGGCGCTGCACGGTCATTGAAGTTAACAGCATACCGGCATGGAAAGGCCTGGAAAGCGTTTGCGATGTCAATATTGCCGGGCTGATGGCGGAGGATTTAATCACCCGCAAGATGAACAAAAAAACGGTAGCCGCGTGACGGTTTCGCCGGAGCAACTCAGCGAGCTTTACAGGCAAGCCTGCGAAGTTGACGTGCAGGCATTTAAGCCCGGCAATGTCAGCGTTTATGCGGATGGTCATGATATGACCGTAGCCGATTTCAGGCTCAGCGCCAACGTAAGCGCCACACCTCTATGCAATCCGGATTACTCTTTAGGCGAAAAAATCTATTATGCCGTCAAGTCTACCCGTGATGCAGTAGGCTGCAATACTAATCTAGGCATTATTTTGCTTTGTGCTCCGCTGGTTCAGGCAATCGGCCACAAATATTCGAGGTTAACGCTCAGGCAGGCGGTAAGCAAGGTTCTTATCGAATCAACGATAGAGGATGCCGATTGGGTTTTTAAGGCCATAACATTGGCGTCACCGGGCGGCTTGGGCCATTCTGATGAACAGGATGTCCATGAAAAAGCGTCGGTTACCTTGCTTGAGGCGATGAAAATAGCCGGCGAGAAAGATCGGATTGCGCTTCAATACCTTACAGGGTACAAAGATATTTTTAATTTCTCGGTTTTAAGATACAATGAGGGCTTTAATCGGTGGGAGGATAGAAATTGGGCGGCAGTCGCGGTATATGCCGATATGCTGAGCCAGTTTCCCGACAGCCATATTGAAAGGAAATACGGAGATCAGTACTCTGGGATGGTAGCCGCTAAAATGGCTCGACTCAGTGAGGAGCTGTCTAAAACTGATAATCCTGAACAAATAAAGCCGTTGCTTTTTTGCCTGGATCAGGAGCTTAAGTTGTATGGTATAAATCCGGGTACTACAGCTGACATGATAGTGGCGACAGTATTAACGGCATTTTTAGAGGATCTTAATCAGTAACAATACTGTTACTAATAGGGCTTCAAAAGGAATTTGTTAAAAACAAATAAGGGGACATTAATAATGTCGATAGTAGATTCAATTTTTTCATTTTTTTCTTCACAGGGGATAATAAGCATGGCTAAGATTAATAAATTATGCGTTGGCGAATCTTTGGTTGGCGAAGGCAACGAAGTTGCTCACATCGATTTGATGGTTGGACCACGTGGTTCAGCAGCTGAAACTGCATTTGCAAACTGCTTGACAAACAACAAAGACGGCTTTTCAAGCTTGTTGGCTGTTGTTGCACCTAACCTGATGGTTAAACCTTCAACTGTTATGTTCAACAAAGTAACAATCAAAGGCGCAAAACAAGCTGTTCAAATGTTTGGCCCAGCTCAACGCGGTGTTGCTATGGCTGTTGCTGATTGTGTAGAAGACGGCACAATCCCTGCTGCTGAAGCTGATGATTTATTCGTATCAGTTGGTGTATTCATTCACTGGGCTGCAGAAGACGATGCTAAAATCCAACAATACAACTACGAAGCTACTAAAGAAGCTCTGAAACGTGCTGTTGCCGGTACTCCTACTGCTGCTGAAGTTGTTGCTGCTAAAGGTACTGCTGTACATCCATTCGCTGCTAACTAAGTTTTATTTAGTTTCCAAGAATGCTAAAAATACCCCGTTAACCGGGGTATTTTTTTGCTTGGAGTTCTGCAATATCTTCAGATTTGAGCATGCCGGAATGCAACGCACTGGCAACAAGCGCTCGATGCACCCCCGCTTCACTCAAAAGCACACAATCCTGCTTGTTTCTTATGCCGCCCGCCGCAATAAAGTTTTTGTCCGGGTATCGTCTGCAAAATTCAGTTAACTTGTTCAGGTCGGGGCCATGGTTGCTGCCTACGCGTTCCAAGGTCATGATGATGATATTTTTCGGCCAAAAAGCGTGGTCTGAAAAAAGACTTTTCGCGCCCAAAGCATCCGAATTCGAATAATCCAGCGAAAGAATAAAGTTATTTTTATAGGCTTTAATTTCTGAAATAGTTTCATCACTATAGGATTCACTGCCCAGAACGGGCAGGCAGTTTTGTGGATACGTGAAGCCAGCGTCATAGACTTGATAACCGCTGTCTATCCAGAATATTATCTGCTGGAAACGCGTTAACACGTCAGTGATTAAGCTGTTATGGTCACTCTGGCCAGTAATCGCATCCAAATCTGCGATATAAAAGGTATCGAACGCATAAACACCCAGAAACGCCTCAATCACCTGGAAAATATCAGACGATTGGCACAGCGCAGTATTAATCGGTTGATAATGTTCGCGATTGCCTTGCCGGGCGTGAACTACGATGCCGTCTTTTAAATCTATTACCGGGATTATTTTCATAAAGCATGTTTTGCTGGTGATACAATATCACGGTCTAATTTATAGCCGTAATCGTGTGCGTTGATTGAGTATTGTGAAAATTCTGGTGTTTGAGTATATCACTGGCGGCGGCTTTAATAAGCAGGATTTGCCGAATTCTCTGGCCGCTGAAGGCAGTCTGATGCTTAATGCGTTGCTCGATAACCTGGCAGGATTAAGCGGCCTCGAAGTTACCGTCATGCTCGACTGCAGGCTTGGCGATTCAGTAGGCGGGACCTCCATAAACACAGTCATCATCAGGCCGGAACATGATATTACCGAGGAATTTGCCCGGTTAGTTAAGCAATCGGAGCTGGTGTGGCCGATAGCGCCGGAATTTGACAGCATCTTACAAAACCTGTGCCAAACAGTCGAATCGTCGGGCAAGACGTTGCTGACATCGCCGGCGACAGCTGTTGCCATCGCCGGTAACAAATTCAAGACTTATGAGTTGCTTAACCGGAACCATATAGCTTCCGTTCCTACCCGGATGTTCAAGAATGAGTATCCTCTCTTCCTCGACACGCTCAGGGCAGGCGGCGAATGGATGATTAAACCGGTTGACGGTGCAGGTTGTGCGGACAGTTATGTCATTACCAATAGGCAGGACTTTGAGCGAATGGCTGTAAAAAAAGATCAATACGTCATTCAGCCGCATCTTCAGGGAGCAAAAACCAGTTTGTCGTGTTTATTCAAGCAAGGTCTCGGCTGGTTAGTGTGCGCCAATTTGCAGCGCTTTGAGTTTATCGACCGGCAATATCGCTTGGCGGAAATTGTGGTTAATCATCATCCGGACTTAGGCGAGTACGGGCAATTGATCGATAAGATAGCCCTTGCTTTGCCGGGGCTGTGGGGTTATGTCGGCATCGATTTGATAGAGTCTCCTGGCTCGACATGGGTGCTCGAAATCAATCCCCGCCTGACCACTTCATTTGTGGGCATATACGATGCTTTAGGCATTAATGTCGCCGAAGCCGTTTTGCAGTTAGTGCATGGCGAGCCGATACTCAATCCGACTGACAACAGACCCATTACCGTTCAGGCAATACAGGAAACCAATGCAAACTAATATTGTCGGCTGGGATATAGGCGGCGCCCATGTTAAAGCGGCGATAATTGACAGCGACGGTAAGATTATCGCTGTTTATCAGCAACCATGTCCGTTATGGAAAGGGATTGATCAGCTGCAACACGCTGTAAGCGCCATTATGCAGGAACTGGTCGGTTCGGCTTACCGCCATGCCATGACCATGACCGGTGAGTTGGTCGATCTGTTCGATAACCGGGACGATGGCGTTAGGCAAATCATCCAAACCATGACCGACTTGTTGCCGGAATCTGAAATCCTGGTCTTTGCAGGTCAACAAGGCCTCCTGGCATCCGCGCAGATCGAAGCCGGGCATTATACGTCCATCGCCTCGGCCAACTGGCTGGCCAGCGCCTCATTTGCCGCACAAAAATTGGGCAGCGGGCTGTTTGTCGATACCGGCAGCACCACTACGGATATACTGCTGCTCAATGACGGGCAAGTGCTGGCGGAAGGTTACACCGATTACCGGCGTCTACTGTCTCAAGAGTTGATTTATACCGGTATCGTCAGAACCGCGGTGATGGCTGTTACGCAAACAGCGCTGGATCAAGGCAAAAAAATAGGCCTGATGGCGGAGTATTTTGCCACCATGGCCGATGTCTATCGAGTCACCGGCGAACTTAATGACGCGCATGATCAAACCGACACCGCGGATGGCGCGGAAAAAACAGTCCTCGCCAGCGCCAGACGGTTATCGCGTATGATAGGCTGCGATTTTTATCCCGATGAACTGCCGCGTTGGCTGCGATTTGCCGAAAACATCCGCGCCCAACAAATACGGCAAATACAACGCGGCTGTGAAACCCGGTTATCCAAACATCAGCTTCCACAAAACAGCCCATTGATCGGAGCCGGCGTAGGGCGATTTTTGGTTAAACAGATTGCATTGAATTTGGATCGTCCTTATCTGGATTTTTCCGACTTATTCCCGGCAGCTGCAATTCGATCATGCATGACGACGGCCGATTGCGCCCCGGCGGCATCGATAGCTTATTTGGCTGCAAAAAGGGATTCGGTTGCAGGACAAGCGCTTGAAGTTTGCGCACGATAATATCGATTCGATACCTGATTAGTTGTGTTAGAATATTATTTTTTGTCAACATTAATAAATGTTTACAGGCTCTATGGAAAAAGTTGATGTATTTGACCTGATCGAGCGGATGTCGGCGCTGATCCGGTCCGAAGAACGTAAGAAGTGCACGGAACTAGGATTGCAGCCGGTTCATTTGCAGGTGATGGACTATTTGTCCCGCTGCAACCGCTACAGCGATACCCCGGCAGCGCTGACCAATTATCTGGGCATGACCCGCGGCACTGTTTCCCAAACCTTGCTGCTGCTGGAAAAAAAAGGCTACATAAAGAAAACAGCCGATGCAAATGACCGGCGCATGGTGCATCTCAGTCTTTTGACTGAAGGCGATGTTATCTTGAATAAAGCCCGTCCGTCAGATTTATACAGCCAGGCTTCGGCAATATTCAATGAAAATGAAAGCCAGGAAAATATTTTTGTTAATGCACTGACCGCGCTGCAAAAAGCTAATAAATCCCAATCATTCGGGCTTTGTAAAACTTGCAAATATTTCACCATGACTTCGGATGGTTTTGTTTGCGGCTTAACCAATGAACAGCTTAGCCAAGTCGACAGTGAGAAAATATGCCAGGAACATACCGTTATTTGACACTGGCGGACTATAAATACCGGCGAGTATGCATATCGTCACATAAGGGATGTTAATATGGCCGAAAAAGCGGGTACTCTTCCCGGTCAATGCAAGGAACAAGAAAAAATAATTCAGGAAATCTGTGCAAGCGACTGAGTTTTTTTCAGGAAGCTGCTAGGCTTATGGGATTGTCTTAATTATTCAGAGAATAACTTGGAAGAAGATATAACCACTGATTTAGCTCAGCTGCAAAGCCATTTAGAAACCATGCTTGACCGCGTTCAGCAAAACAGCGCGACCTTGCTGAAGTTTCAGGCGTTCGAGTTGAGATTGCTAAAGCTCAATTCCTTGTCTGACATTATTGACCACCTGCTTGAAGAGTCCAAAAAATATTTTGATCTTGATGTAGTCAGTTTATGCTTGATCGACGAAGCCGGTGAGATCGCCAAAACGCTTAATAGTTACCCAAGCAGTTTAAAAAACGGCTTAATGCTGTTGGACAAGCCATTAAAATCAACTGCCATTCAGCCCTATATCGGCGTTTATGAAGATATTCTATGCGCCGGTTTTTTTTCGCACATTGAAAGACAACCGACCAGTGTTGCGATTACGCCATTAACCCGCCGCGGCAAATATCTGGGAACTTTGAATCTGGGCAGCTATCAACCCGATAGATTCTCCGGCAATATGGCGACAGATTTCATTGAACACCTCAGCTCTGTAGTCAGTGTTTGTCTGGAAAATAATCTTAACGTCGAAGAAATGAGACGGGTCAGTTATGTCGATGCATTAACGGGCGTTAATAACAGACGTTTTTTGGAACAACGTATAGGCGAAGAACTACGCTGCTGCCAACGCAATGCAGAGCCGTTATCCTGCCAGTTTTTCGATATAGATTATTTTAAGTCGGTTAATGACCGATTTGGTCATCAGGGCGGAGATAGGGTTCTTTCCCTGGTGGCTGCGGCCATAAGAAACCAGTTAAGAAACAATGATGTATTTGTCCGTTACGGCGGTGAAGAGTTTGTCGCTTTATTGGCGAATACCGGCGAAGCCAAGGCCCTAGAAACGGCAGAGCGGGTGCGCAAAACGATCCAGGCGCTGCTCATTGAATTTAATAGTATGTCCATTTCGGTTACCGTTTCTATCGGCGTGTCAACTTATGCGCCGGATAGCCTATCTATCCCAGTAGACGACGAAATTGCCACGCGCCTGGTTAAAGCGGCCGATTCCGCCTTGTACAGGGCCAAACATAATGGCCGGAATCGCGTGGAAAATGGCGGGGTTGTTTCAGATAAACAGGTGTTATAAGCTTAAATTAAGGGGAAAAGTTGGGGCGCAAAAGAGCCCCCAACTTGATTTTCAAACCTTACCCCTTCAACGCCTTCAACACAGCCTGCATAGTTGCATTGGCATCGCCAAACAACATGCGGGTGTTTTCCAGTACGAATAAAGGGTTGCCCACGCCCGCATAGCCTGACGCCATGCTGCGTTTAAGCACGATGGTGGTTTCGCCTTTCCAACATTCCAACACCGGCATACCGGCAATAGGGCTGTTGGGATCATCCAGCGCTGACGGATTGACGATGTCGTTGGCGCCGATCACGATGGATACGTCGACATGTCCCCAGTCTTCGTTGATTTCGTCCATCTCATAAACGATGTCGTAAGGCACTTTGGCTTCGGCCAACAGCACGTTCATGTGGCCGGGCATTCTTCCTGCAACCGGATGGATGCCGAAACCGACTTTCTTGCCTTTATCCCGCAGCAGCTTGGTGATTTCATTAACCGTGTGCTGAGCTTGCGCAACCGCCATGCCGTAGCCGGGAATGATCATGATGCTTTTTGCATCCAGCAACAATTGTGCGGTTTCATCCGCGCTGATCGGCGTTACTTCGCCTTCAATGACTGCCGCTTCGCCACCTGAGCCGGTGCCGAAACCGCCGGCAATAACGCTGATAAAATTGCGGTTCATCGCACGGCACATAATGTAACTCAAGATAGCGCCGCTGCTGCCGACCAATGCGCCGGTCACAATCAACAGGTCGTTGCTTAACATAAAACCGGTTGCCGCAGCCGCCCATCCCGAATAGCTGTTCAGCATCGACACTACCACCGGCATATCGGCGCCGCCGATAGCCATGACCATGTGTATGCCGAACACCAGGGCAATCCCGGTCATAATCCATAAAGGCAAGGAGCCGCCGCCGGTTTCGGTTTCTTGTAAAAACATCCAACCCAAAACCACGGCTGCAATCAGCAGCGTTAAATTGAACCAATGACGGCCCGGCAGTAACATCGGTTTGCCGCTGATGCGTTCGCTGAGTTTGCCGAAAGCGATCACCGAACCGGAAAAGGTTACCGCCCCGATCAGTATGCCGATGTAAATTTCCAGTTCATGGATGGTTTTTTCTACCCCGCTCAAGTTTGTAGTGGTATCCATGAAATTGGCATAACCGACCAACACGGCAGCCATACCCACCAGGCTGTGCATGATAGCGACCAGCTCAGGCATTTGAGTCATTTCAACTTTTAATGCGGCTCTGGCGCCGATAGCGCCGCCGATTAACAAGGCAACGATTAAAATGGTGTATGAGGTAACCGATGCGCTTAACGCGGTAGCGATAATGGCAATCGCCATGCCTAACATGCCGTAATAATTGCCTTTGCGGGCCGTTTCCTGATTACTTAAACCGCTCAGGCTAAAAATGAACAGAATGGTGGCGACGATGTAAGACATCGTGACTAAACTATGGGACATCATATTCTCCTGTTATTTTCTGAACATTTCTAACATACGACGGGTGACTAAAAAGCCGCCGGCAATATTGATAGATGCAATGAGTATCGCCGATCCGGCAAGGATGCTGATATTTAAGGTCGGTGAGGAAACCTGCACCAAAGCGCCTATCACAATAATGCCGCTAATGGCATTGGTCACACTCATCAAAGGAGTATGTAGAGATGCGGTCACATTCCATATCACCTGATAACCGATGAAACAAGCCAGCACAAACACCGTAAAGTGCGTCATGAACGACGCAGGGGCAACCGCCCCGATGCCGAATAGAGCGAGTCCGGCAATAACCAGCGGTATAAACTGTTTAATCACGCTTGGTTTTTTCTGTTCCTGTACCGCAGCACAAGCGGGCGCCTCGGTCTGCGGGGCAGGGGCGGCGGAGAGTTTCGGTGGTGGCGGCGGCCAGGTGATTTTACCTTCTTTAATCACCGTAGTGCCGCGTATCACTTCGTCTTCCATGTTGACGTTGATCGTGCCGTTTTTTTCGGGGCACAGTTCGGTTAACAAATGCCTGAGGTTGGTTGCATAAAGCTGGCTCGATTGGTTCGCCAAGCGGCTGGGTAAATTGCTGTAACCGATAATCGTCACGCCATGCTGCACCGCAACTTGGTCCTTCTCGGTCAACGCGCAGTTGCCGCCTTGTTCCGCAGCCAGATCGACAATAATACTGCCCGGCTTCATGGATTTAACCATGCCTTCCGTGATCAGTTTGGGTGCCGGTTTGCCGGGAATCAGCGCGGTGGTGATAATAATGTCCACTTCCATCGCCTGTCTGGCAAACAAAGCCATTTCGGCTTCGATGAATTCCTTGGACATGGTTTTGGCGTAGCCGCCGGTACCTGTACCTTCTTCTTTAAAGTCCAGCATTAAAAACTCGGCATCCATGCTTTCAATTTGTTCTTTAACTTCGGGCCGGGTATCGAAAGCCCTGACGATAGCGCCCATGCTCTTTGCGGTACCGATCGCGGCAAGACCTGCAACGCCTGCGCCGATCACCAGCACCTTGGCGGGCGGGATTTTGCCTGCGGCGGTAATCTGTCCGGTAAAAAACCGGCCGAAATGTTGTGCCGCCTCAATGACGGCGCGATAACCGGCAATATTGGCCATGGAACTGAGCGCATCGAGCTTTTGCGCCCTAGACATGCGCGGCACGCTGTCCATAGCCAGCACCGTGGCATTTTTGGCGGCCAGTTTCTGCATTAATTCTTCGTTTTGCGCAGGCCAGATAAAACTGATTAAGCGGCCGCCTTCGGGTAACAGGTCGATTTCGTCGATCGCCAGCTCGGGGTGGCGCTCGGGTGCGCGGACTTTCATGACGATGTCCGCTTTGTCCCATAGCGTCTTGGCATTATCGACGATTTCAACCCCCACTTCTTTGTAGGCTTCATCGGAAATATTAGCGTTAAGTCCCGCGCCGCTTTCGACCAGGACGGAAAAACCCAGTTTTATAATTTGTTCTGCGGCCTCAGGCGTAGTGGCCACACGTTTTTCACCCGGGTGAATCTCTTTAGGTATACCAATCTTCATACAGTCTCCAATGCGAGTAGTTTAGAGCATAGTGAGCAACGGGCTTTAACCTCCCAGCCAAAACCTCAGCGTGGAGGATAGGAGATTAAGCCATGTTTTTCAATAAAAAACATAAAAGAGACGGGTTAATGCGGTTTTGCGAAGAGGTACGGATAGAGGCGCATGTGCCGGACGAGGTAGTCAAGAAAGGCGCAAGTCGTGAGCGTCCGCAATATAGAGCGTCAGAGCTGATCCAATGGGCTCAACACGCCCCTGCCGCCTTTATTCAATACATGGGTATAAATCATGGTTGTAGAGACATCGCTATGCCCCAGCAATTCCTGCACCGTGCGGATGTCATAACCCGCTTCCAGCAGATGTGTCGCAAACGAATGCCTCAACGTATGCGGCGTTGCCGGTTTGGCAATATCCGCAGCCGAAACCGCTTTCTTCATCGCCCGTTGCAATAGTTTTTCGTCAATATGATGGCGGCGCTCGGCACCGCTGCGCGGATCAACCGAATAACTGCCGGAAGGAAAAATATACTGCCAGCACCATTCCGCTGCCGCATTCGGATACTTGGTCGCCAACGCATCCGGCAGAAAAGCATTCGCCTTGCCGATACGTTTATCGTCTTCAAACAACATCCGCCGCTGTTCCAAATGCGCCTGCAACCCGGTCGCTATCGAAGACGGCAACATCGTTACCCTATCTTTCCCGCCCTTGCCGTCACGGATCAGAATCTCATTACGCTCAAAATCCACGTCCTTAACTCGCAAACGTACGCATTCCATCAAGCGCATCCCGGTTCCGTACAGCATATTCGCCATCAACCCATGCATGCCTTTCATCCGCGCCAGCACCTCCCGTACCTCCGAACGCGTCAACACCACCGGCAAGCGTTGTGGCTGCTTGGCGCGCACCACATTATTCAACCACGGTAAATCTATCCCTAACACTTCTTTGTATAAAAACAGCAGTGCCGACAACGCTTGGTTCTGCGTCGAAGCCGCCACCAGACCTTCAACAGCCAAGTGCGTTAAAAACGCCTCCACCTCCGCAGTCCCCATCTCTTGCGGATGCCGTTTGTTATGAAACAAAATAAATCGTTTGATCCATTGTACATATTGCGTTTCTGTACGGATACTGTAGTGCTTGACGCGAATGCGATCTCGCACCTGATCCAGTAGTTTGGGAGGTGTGTTTTGATTTTGCATAAAGAGGTTGCTATCAGCGATGTAATTACTATAGAATCCAGCCTAACAACTTAAGTTGGCGGCATTATACACCGTTATACGCTGGCAATTTGAATTTAATATACACCTAAAAAGGTGTCTACTTAACGTTATACGTTCGGATAGAATTAGCATGATACCTAAAGTTCCCGCACCAGAAGATCAAGACGTTAGCAAGCTTATCGAGGCAATTGGAATAGATGCTCAACCTATCTACGTTGCAGTTAAGCCGGATAGCCGTGCTCTAATTAACGAGTGTTTTCCAAATGTCGCTGAAAAAATAAAAAGCGAAGGTGGTTCTCAAATAGTCGGTTGGCAAATTTGGAAAACGCAAAACTTAATAGAAGCTGAGTTTCATGCAGTTTGGAGATCTGACAACAACGAATTGCTTGATATAACACCAAAACCAGTGCCTTTTTCCGAAATCTTGTTCCTAGAAGATAAAGGGCGTGTTTATAGCCGCTCTCAAGTCGACAACATCAGAATAAACATTTCTGGTAATTCCTTGGTGGACGATTTAATTTCAGTATGCGAGATGCTATTTAAAATAGAAAACAAAGGCTCTAGGGCGTATGAATACCAATTAGCTTTGAGCGGTGAAGAACTGAAAATTTGGGAAATCTTGCAGGAAATGAAGAAAGGTCTTTCTTTAATGCTATCTCAAGGTTTAACAAAACATCAGGGATGTTTTTGCGGAAGGGATAAATATCGAAAATGTCACGGCAAGTTTTTACCATATGTGCAAGGTCGCGTATAACGAATAAGGTTAGATTGTGTGAGCGATAGCGAGCCACAATCTGAACCGGTTGTTGGACAAGCCCGGTGGAAGTCGGAAGGTCGACTTTATTATAAGAAAATATCTTTTCGGATTTTGTCAGTA
>JALNYY010000252.1 GCA_023229605.1 Methylobacter sp. | reverse complement strand
AGCAACATCATCCTGGATGAAGGCGGCACATTGGATAAATATCAGGGAGACGGCATAGTCGCTTTCTGGAACGCGCCTTTGGATCAACCCGATCATGCCGCCAGCGCCTGCCGGGCCGCCTTGCGTTGCCAGCAGCGCCTGAAGGAGCGCGCCGGGGACTTCAAAGCCACGGCGGGCTGCGAGCTGAAGGCGCGCATCGGCCTGCATACCGGCGAGGTGGTAGTCGGCAATATGGGCAGCAAGATACGCTTCGATTAATCCATCCTCGGCGATGCGGCCAATTTGGCGTCGCGATTGGAGAGCGCCAACAAAGTATTCGGCACGGCGATCATGGTCTCGGAAGCGACGTGGCTGCAAGCGGGCGGCGGGAATGACTTCATCGGCCGGGAAATCGGCATGATCAAGGTGGTTGGCCGCGATGCCCCGGTAAGAGTGTTCGAACTGCAGGGCCAAGCCGGTATGACCGCATCACCCGATCTGGCCGGTTATCGAGAAGCCCTGGACTTGTGCCGCGCAGGCTTGTGGGCGGAAGCCGAAGCGATATTCAATGCATTGCCGGATGACCCGGTGTGCCGGGCTTACACCCAGCAATGCCGCAAGGCGCAAGCACTCGGCGGCTGGGATGGGGTTTGGTTGATGGATAACAAATAAACTTTGCGGAGAGGAAACCGAGTCGGGTTAGCGTAAACTCAACACATCGAAGCACCAAATACCGAGTTACGCTAATCCGATCTACATGGTTGAAATATTGGCATGTTAGATTTGATTCCGCAGTCATTCACTCTAAATGAACTTCAGGCTATGTTATGATTTAGCCATTACATCAATTGGTAAAACCAACACAGCATGATTCGTAAACTGCAAATAAACAATTATAAATCCCTGCATGAGCTGACTTTGGACGTCGGTCGTTTTAATGTGTTTATTGGAGAAAATGGTTGTGGGAAAAGTAATTTGTTGGAAGCGATTGCGTTGGTTGCAGCGGCGGCAGCCGATAAATTGGATCATGAGTTTTTGGCATCTAGGGGGATTAGAGTTACAGAACCGGAGCTGATGCGTTCTGCTTTCAGTAATGAAAGCCAGCAAAAATCTATAACTATCGATGTGAAATTTGAAGGATTTGAGGAATCACAAAAATATACTCTCTATAATGATAATCAACCCTATGCGAAATGGACTAGAGAAGCGTCAATTGACACCGACACCATACAGTTTCAGGTTGATGAGAGTTTCATCAAGATGGTGTCGGAGATTATTGGGCTGTTACGGAGTCAACGCACCATTTTTCGTCATATTGAACTTCTCGCCCTATCTGGTAATAAAGTCTTGGTGATTTTAGTTACCAGTCAACAAGACGTGGCTAATTACATTATTCCGCTAACACGCGTTTTTGCCCAGTATGAACTTCAAAAAGCGGCAAACTATTTGAATGCTTTTTTTGCTGATAAAGATTTAGAAAGTCTGGGTGATAATTTAAATCAAGAGTATCAAACTACTAACGAAGAAAAATTTAAAAAGTATTTAAAATTTTATGATGATATAAATAAACTTAGCGAATTTATTATTTTTTCTCCTGAAAACACTGCCTTAAGAAATTTCTATAAGGAAGGGCAAATTAAACCGTTAGGCATAAATGGAGAAGGTTTGCTGAAACTATTAAAAGTTATTCAGAATAAATCGCCAGAGCAACGGCAAGATATTCAAGCTAGTCTACAACTTTTCGATTGGTATGCCGAGCTTGAAATACCCAAGGATTTATCTCCATCCGAAGACAAAGTAACCATCACCGACCGCTATTTAACTCTGGCCTTCGATCAACGTAGCGCCAATGAAGGCTTCCTGTTTGTGCTGTTTTATATCGCGCTGATGGTATCGGACGATACCCCAAAAATATTTGCTATCGATAATATTGACACCTCACTCAACCCCAAGCTGTGTACCAAGCTTATTAAAGAACTGGTGCGTTTAGCGAAAAAATATGACAAACAAGTTTTTGTAACCACTCATAACCCGGCGATTTTAGACGGCATTGATTTAAGTGATGATGAACAACGCTTATTAGTGGTTTCCCGGAATAAACAAGGCCATACTCGCTATAAACGCATCACCTTAGAAGATAAACCGCGTTCATCAACTAATGAAGACTTAAAACTATCGGAAGCCTTTTTAAGAGGTTATTTAGGCGGCTTGCCGAAAGGATTTTAAGGTTTATGCTTTTCGGCTTGGCTTGTGAAGGTGTTACCGACCAAATCACTATCGAAAATATTCTGTGCGGCTATTTCAAAAATCCAGACCTTGATGAAGAAATAACGCAGTTACAGCCGCCTTTTGATGAAACCGACAAAAAGCAAAAGGACTTTGGCGGATGGCAAATGCTGCTTGCATATTTGAGTACGACACGGTTTCGAGACGATGTCCTTAATAATAACTTTATCGTTATTCAAGTTGATACCGATGTGTCTAACGAAACAGGTTTTGATGTTTCCCAAGTTGACGCTAACAATCAGCCATTAATCCCAGAAGTTTTGATAACTAATGTTATCGCCAAGCTGGTTGTAACCATCGACAGCGGCGATGCGGACTTTTATCAACAACATTCAGATAAGATCATTTTTTGCGTCAGCGTTCATTCCCTGGAATGTTGGCTTTATGCATACCATAATAAAAAGCCGCTCAGTAAGCCCAAAATTACCGGCTGTTACAAGGCCTTGTCTCATTTATTACCAACGACTGAAAAAACCTACCGTTGTTACGATGAACTCAGTCGAGTTTTTCTAAATCGTAAAAACATCGATGCCGTGGTAGAAAAAGACCCCAGCTTTTACGTTTTCATTCAATCACTAGAAAAAATAGAAGACCAGATTTTCAATCGCAATAACATAGGTTGAAAGAGATGTTGCAATGTTAAGAATATTCCACACCGCAGACTGGCATCTCGGCCACCATCTACACGGCGTATCGAGGCAACTGGAGCATCAGCAGTTTCTGGATTGGCTGCTGGATGAAATGCACAACAAACAGGCCGATGCGTTGATTGTTGCCGGGGATATTTTCGATTCGGCAAACCCATCCTCCGCCGCGCAGTCGCAGCTTTACGAGTTTCTGGTCAAGACTAAAACCCGGCTGCCGAATCTGGATATTGTGTTAATCGGCGGCAATCACGATTCCGCGTCACGGCTGGATGCGCCGTCCC
>JALNYY010000251.1 GCA_023229605.1 Methylobacter sp. | reverse complement strand
TCAAAACAACATCAAATTCAGTATGTTCTTCAGCCGCCGCCGCTGCCGCCACTGGAGCCGCAGCCACAGCAACAGCTGCAGATACGCCAAATTTTTCTTCCATCGCTGAAATCAAGTCAACGATTTCCATAACGCTCATCTTTGAGACCGCTTCCAAGATATCTTCTTGCGAAATTGCCATTGTGTATTCCTCTAAAATAATAAGTTTTAAACTGGTTGTGATGACAGAAACATTGCGCCGCAACGCCTCTGCTACTATGCCGCTTCTTTTTGGTCCCTAATTGCAGCCAAAGTACGCACAAATTTCTCTGTAGGCGCCTTCATTACTGACATCAGCATACCAATACCTTGATCGCGAGTAGGCAGACTGGCTAATCGAGCAAGCTCAGATCCACCAAATGACTGACCACCAATAGCAACTATCTTGGTAATTAACTTGTCGTGAGTTTTGGCAAAATTACTGATTAAGCGTGCTGCAGAACCTGGATCTTCCATAGAAAATGCAATCAACAATGGACCTACCAGTCCGCTTTGCATACACTCAAATTCAGTGCCGGCTACTGCTCTCTTTGCCAGTGTATTTTTTACCACACGCAGATAAACACCTGTCTCTCTCGCAGTTTTACGCAGTTCGGTCAATTCCGTAACTGTCAATCCACGATATTCTGCCGCAATTGCAGAATGAGCCTTAGCGGCGAATACAGCGACTTCTTCTACGACAGCTTTTTTGCTATCTAAATTTAGTGCCACAGCTTACCTCCGGAATTTATCCCCAGAATTAATAAAAAGCATTCATTTGAATGCCCCTTACGGTCCCTTTCCCCAGCTTTTAGGTTCCAGCTCCCGTCTACGCAGGAAATATTAAGTTTTACAACACCTGCGGTCTTTGACGGTTACCGAACGGGTCGGCAACCCAAAGTCTTTTATAACATTAAATTGAAATACTGCTTTGATCGAGCCACAAACCAGGCCCCATAGTCGAAGATAAGGTTACTTTCTTAATGTATATACCTTTAGCAGCAGTCGGTTTTATCTTTCTTAGATCAGCAAGCAATGCTTCCAAGTTACCTTGAATGGCATCCGCATCGAATGTAACCTTACCCAGCGTACAGTGAATAATCCCTGATTTATCGGTTCGGTAACGCACTTGGCCTGATTTGGCGTTTTTTACTGCCGTGGCGACATCAGCAGTCACAGTTCCAACCTTAGGATTAGGCATTAAACCTCGCGGCCCTAAAATCTGACCTAACTGACCAACTACTCTCATAGCATCTGGAGACGCAATGACGACGTCAAAATTCATTTCGCCTTTTTTTACCAACTCTCCCAAGTCATCCATACCCACTATGTCGGCTCCGGCTTCTCTTGCCGCATCTGCGTTAGGACCCTGTGTAAAAACTGCCACCCTGACTGTTTTTCCGGTGCCGTTTGGCAACACTGTTGCGCCTCGAACATTTTGATCAGACTTACGCGGATCAACGCCTAGGTTAACGCTAACATCAATAGCTTCGTTAAACTTTGCAGTACCCAGCTCTTTCAACAACTGAACCGCTTCAGTGATTGAATACTGCTTAGTTTTATCAACTTTTGCTTTGATAATTTTCGCTTTTTTTGACAACTTAGCCATTATAATCCCTCCACAGTCAGACCCATGCTATACGCACTGCCTGCAATTGTTTTTACTGCCGCTTCCAGATTTGCCGCATTCAAATCTTCCATTTTTGTTTTGGCGATTTCTTCTAATTGCGCACGAGTTACAGTACCTACTTTCTTAGTATTAGGGTTGCTGCTTCCGCTTTTAATGCCTGTCGCTTTCTTCAAAAGAATTGAAGCTGGCGGGGTTTTAGTAATAAAAGTAAAACTGCGATCACTGTAAACAGTGATTACCACAGGCAAAGGCAACCCCTTTTCCGTATCCTGTGTTTTAGCGTTAAACGCCTTGCAAAACTCCATAATATTTACACCTCGCTGACCCAATGCTGGACCAACCGGTGGACTTGGATTTGCTTCGCCCGCTTTAACCTGCAACTTTATATACGCTGTTATTTTTTTAGCCATTATTTACTCCAAATATGGGTGCAAACGCTTTTCAGCTCCCCTAGACACAAAAAATCACTGCCTTATTCAGACAGTGATTTCTCAAATACTAAATACTAAAATTAATTAGCTTTTTTCTACTTGCCCAAAGCCAAGCTCAACCGATGTTGACCGACCAAAAATGAGCACTGATATCTTTATTTTACTTTTTTCGTAATTAACTTCCTCAACAACACCATTAAAATCTTTAAATGGCCCATCAATAACTCTAATTACTTCACCAGCCTCAAACATAGTCTTTGGCCGAGGCTTATTCACGCCATCTTCCACCCTACTGAGAATAGCCATTGCTTCTTTCTCGGATATTGGCGCCGGACGATCAGAAGTTCCACCTATAAATCCTAACACTTTGGGCACATCCTTCACTAAATGCCAAGTTTCATCTGTCAAATCCATCTGAACCAAAACATATCCAGGGAAGAATTTTCTTTCGCTTTTCCTTTGCTGCCCCATGCGCATCTCCACCACTTCCTCAGTAGGAACCAGAATCTTCCCGAAATGCTCTTCCAGCCCTTCCCTCTTAATTCTTTCCTCTAACGCTTGCTTAACTTTATTCTCAAAATTTGAGTAGGCGTGCACAACATACCACCGTAGCGCCATTCCTTTACCCTCCTTGACCAGTTAAAAGACGCACACCCCAGAATAGGAACATATCCAGCAGCCACAGAATCAAACCGACAATAAAAACCATTGCGAACACCAACAATGTGGTGCGAAAAGTCTCTTCCCGAGTTGGCCAAACAACTTTTCTGACCTCCTGCTTGGATTCCAAAACAAAACTCCAAACATTCCGCCCCACCCCCGTAGTAAGCACCATACCCGCCACAATCAGCGCCACAGCCACCAAACCAAGAACCCGGTACAAAAGCGAAATATCTGAGAAATAATAAAACGCAGCCACACCAGCGACCAAAAAGACAACGGAAAATACTTGCTTAACAACATCAAAAACCGATGTCGATGCTTCTATCTGAGTGCTCATGTGTTATTTACTATGAAAATAGATTTGATATGCTTTAATCTGAATGGCAGGCCAGGAGGGTCTCGAACCCCCAACCCGCGGTTTTGGAGACCGCTATTCTACCAATTGAACTACTGACCTATT
>JALNYY010000250.1 GCA_023229605.1 Methylobacter sp. | reverse complement strand
CTGAGTGATAAATTCAGGTTGTCGGTAACATAGACGACTTCAGCATAAGCTGAGCCATACGTTACCAGTAGGATAAAAAACGAGCTGAGTATTTTTTTCACTTGAATCTCTATTGTTGTTGTCGTCTGACGCCTGCCAGGGATGGTAGAAGTATCGTAATCGGTAGCGAACCGATGCGACTAAGTGTAATTCTAACGTGATTTCTTGCACAGGAGAAATTCCAGCAGTGCTTTTTGAGCGTGCAGCCGGTTTTCAGCCTCGTCAAAAATAACGCTTTGCGAACCGTCAATCACATCGGCGCTGACTTCTTCGCCCCGGTGTGCGGGCAAACAGTGCATAAACAAGGCATCGCTATTTGCAGCTTTCATGACCTCGGCATTGACCTGATAATTTTTAAACGCAATTTCGCGTTGTTTTTGTTCTTCTTCCTGCCCCATGCTGGCCCAAACATCGGTAACGACCAGGTCTGAGTTTTGGGCCGCGGCCAAAGGCGTATCGAAAAAGCGGATACGCTCCCCGGCGGATTCGACTATGTCTTTTAACGGCAGATAAGCTTTTGGGCTGGCGATGTTCAAAGTGAAGTCCAGCACCGTTGCCGCATGAATATAGGAATGGCACATATTGTTGCCGTCGCCGATCCAGGTCACGGTCTTGCCTTGAATGTCGCCGCGATGCTCGAAATAGGTCTGCATGTCCGCCAGCAATTGGCAGGGATGCTGCAAATCGGTCAAACCGTTGATGACCGGAACGCTTGAATATTGGGCGAATGTAGTCACCGTTTCGTGCTTATCGGTTCTGAGCATGATGCAATCGACCATGCTTGAGATAACCCTGGCGCTGTCCTGCAACGGTTCGCCGCGGCCCAGCTGGGTATCCCGCGGCGACAAAAATAATGCGCTGCCGCCGAAATGGCTCATGCCGGATTCGAATGATATACGGGTGCGCGTCGATGATTTTTCAAAAATCATCGCCAACACCTGGCCTTTTAACGGTTGGTAATCGGGATCGCGGTTATTTTTCAGGACGATAGCTCTGTTGATCAGGCTACGAAGTTCGTCGCCTGATAAGTCAAGCAGGCTGATGAAGTGTCTAGGATTCATAGGGAGTATCCGTATGCTTATAAATAAGAGTCGATAAGGTTTCTACGAGTTGGGTGATTTGTTGCTCATTAATAATAAATGGCGGCAGCAAACGAATGGTTTTTTCGCTGGTGACATTAATCAACAAGCCTTGTTGCAACGCCGCTTGCACTAGCTCAGAGCATGGGCTGTCGAGTTCGATGCCGATCATCAAACCTTTGTGGCGAATGTCGACGACATGCGCATTGCCATGCAAGCGTTGTTTAAACGCCGAGCTGATAGCATCGCCTTTTTGCGCGGCCTGCTCGATCAGGTTCTCGGCGTCCAGTGTCGCCAATACCGCTAAAGCCGCGCTACAGGCTAACGGGTTGCCCCCGAAGGTGGAGCCGTGATTGCCGGCGGTGAATATTTTGGCCGCTTTGCCGCTGGCAAGACACGCGCCGATCGGTACCCCGTTGCCCAACGCTTTAGCCAGCGTGCATACATCGGGCAGTATCCCGTTATGCTGGAAGGCGAGAAACTTGCCGGTACGGCCAACGCCGGTCTGGATTTCGTCGAGCATCATCAGCAGGTTATGCTTGTCGCACAGGCTGCGTATTTGGTTAAGATAATCGGCAGCGGGAATATTGACGCCGCCCTCCCCTTGTATAGGTTCAACCAAAATCGCGACAACATTCTTATGCAGCCCAACCGCTTGTTCGATTGCGTTGACGTCGTTGTAAGGGACGCGAATAAAGCCTTCGACCAGCGGTGCAAAGCCTTGCTGTATCTTGGTATTGCCGGTAGCGCTCAGCGTTGCCAGCGTGCGGCCATGAAAACTTCTTTCCATGACGATAATCGCCGGATTTTCTATGCCTTGCTCGTGACCGTATTTGCGCGCCAATTTGATCGCCGCTTCATTAGCTTCGGCACCGGAGTTGCAAAAAAATACGTTATCCATGCCGCTTTTTTCAGTCAGCTTGTCTGCCAACTGTTCCTGAACGGCGATGCCGTATAGGTTAGAGGTATGCAGCAGTTTTTCGCTTTGCTTGCAGATCGCCTGATGCACGGCAGGATGAGCATGGCCCAAGCTGCACACAGCTATGCCGGACAGTGCATCCAGGTAGCGGGTATTGTTTTGATCAAACAACCATGCACCCTCGCCCCGTTCGAAGGTAATGGGTAAACGTCCGTAGGTCGGCATAATGTGGCTAGTCATCGCTTCTGTTCAAAATTTAAGAAATACAGGCCGCAATCTGGGGCCCGTTAAAAAAATGTTCGATTATAGGTTTCAATCTAGTCTCAGGCAAGCGCTACTATATACAATGGAACACGGATGACACGGATTAGAAGGATTTACACAGATTTTAATGGCGTTTTATCCGTATTTATCAGTTTAATCCGTGTCATCTGTGTTCTCGGCAACCGCTCCATGCGTTGCTCTACCTCCTGCGTCCATGCAGTCGTATTTTTCTAACGGGTGGACAGCTTTTGGATATTCAATCGCCCAGCCAGTTTTGCGGCTTGAGATATTCATCATAAAGCACGGCTTCCGCACTGCCTGGCTCGGGTTGCCAGTTGTATTTCCAGTGGGCTACCGGCGGCATCGACATTAAAATCGATTCGGTACGCCCGCCGGATTGCAGGCCGAACAAGGTGCCGCGGTCATAAACCAGGTTGAATTCAACATAACGTCCACGGCGGTAAAGCTGGAAGTCGCGCTCCCTGTCGCCGTAAGCCGTGTCCTTGCGTTTTTGCACGATAGGCAGGTAAGCATCGATGTAATGGTTGCCGACGCTTTGCATAAAAGCGAAAGACTGCTCGAAACCCCATTCGTTTAAGTCATCAAAAAACAGTCCGCCTACGCCGCGGGTTTCGTTTCTGTGCTTAAGGAAGAAATACTCGTCGCACCATTTTTTGTAAGTTGGATAGATGTCATCGCCGAAAGGCTGACAGGCGGCGCGGGCGGTTTGATGCCAGTGCAGCACATCTTCTTTAAACGGATAAAACGGCGTCAAATCGAAACCGCCGCCGAACCACCAAATAGACGGCTCCCCCGGTTTTTCCGCGATCAAAAACCGCACATTGGCATGCGATGTCGGCACGTAAGGATTGTTGGGATGGATAACCAGCGACACGCCCATCGCCTGAAAT
>JALNYY010000090.1 GCA_023229605.1 Methylobacter sp. | reverse complement strand
TATGCTGGCCTTTATAAAAAGGATGCAGGAGCTGGACGGTAAAAAAGGTTCTGTTATTCAGAGTAGAGCTTAATTTTTGAAGCGACATTAATCGTTAAGGGGCAAGTTATGACTATTTCATCTTCAACGGGGATTGGCAGCGGCATAGATATTAATGGTATTGTCAGTCAGCTGATTACCGCTGAAGGGCAGCCGCAGTTTGATGCTATTACACGCCGGCAGACAGCCGCTCAAACTCAGTTAAGCGGACTCGGCACATTAAAAAGTGCGTTATCAAGTTTCCAAACTGCTGTGCAAAAGCTTACGAATGGGAATTTATTTACAGCAACTCAAGCGGTTTCTGCGAATACGGCTATTTTTACAACGACTACCAGCGTCGGCGCGGTACCGGGAACCCATACCGTGGAAGTGGATCAGCTGGCTAAGTCGCAGCAATCGATTACAGCCACCGAGTATGCCAATTCTGGTTCAGTTGCTTCAGCAAACGGAGGCACACTTAATTTTACTTATCCCGCCGGTTCCGCAAAAACAGCGTTTTCTGTCGCTATTGGCGCTAACTCTACATTGGCGAATGTTCGCGATGCAATCAATGCCGCGGCAGGCAATAATGGCGTGACTGCCAGTATCATCAATGTGAATTCCACGGTGACGCCCGGCACAACCATTTCAAAATTAGTGTTGAACTCCAAAGACACGGGAACTGCCAATGGATTTTCCGTAGGCGTTACAAGTGCCGATGCAGCAGGGACAGGGTTGAATGTTCTTAATACAGCAACCCCCGCAAATTACACTACAGTGGCCGCTGCTGATGCTATGATCAAGGTTGACGGTTTAGCTGCGACCCGCAGCACCAATACAATCAGCGATGTACTTCCCGGGGTGACCTTGAATTTGCAATCAGCTGCGGTTGGAACGGTTGTTAATTTAGGCGTTAGCTTAGATACAACGGCGATTAGCAAAACGATTTCCGACTTTGTAACAGCATACAATAGCCTTAACTCAACTACCCATAGTTTAGGTCAGTATGCTGGCACCTCGGGTGGGACAAACGGCGCGCTTCTGGGGGATGCGACATTACGAAACATAAGTACCAAATTAAGACAGGACACCAGTAATCCGGTAACGTCTGCAACCGGTAATTATAACTCCTTGGCTATGATTGGAGTCTCGATTGATAAAACCGGGGTTATGTCCTTGGATACTACCAAGCTTACTGCGGCTTTGACGGCCAATCTTTCTGCGGTAAGTAATGTGTTCACGTCGTCTAATGGCGTGGCTACCCGATTAAATGCCGACTTGACACTGTATTTGCAATCGGGGGGGGCTTTGGACTCGCAACAAACATCTCTGAGTAGTCAACTAACGTCTTTTACTGCACAGAGAGCTGATGTCCAGAGCCGTATGGACTCTTTGCAGGCAAGTATGTTGAAGCAGTTTACGGCAATGGATGCGGCGGTCGGTCAAATGAAGTCGACAGCGACATATCTTACTAAAGTGTTCGGATGATAGAGGAAAGCTGATATGTATCCCAGTGCTTACAAAAGAGGCGTAAATCAATACGCTAATGTGCATAATGAAAGCGGATTAGCGGATGCTTCGCCTCATTATTTAATACAGATGTTAATGGATGGTTTTTTGACTCGAGTGAATGCGGCGAAAGGGGCGATGGTTCGCTCTGATATGGAGTTAAAGGGCATTTATATATCCAGAGCAGTAGCAATAATTGGCGGCTTAAACGAAGCGATTGATTTGGAAAAAGGCGGCGAAATTGCGGTAAATCTTAGCCAATTATATAGCTATATAACTACGCGTTTATTACAAGCCAGTTGTGAAAATGACGAGTCAATGCTTGACGAAGTTGCCTCGTTAATGAGGGAAATAAAAGGAGCGTGGGATGCCATTAAAAACTGAGGAATGTTCTGATGATCAGTGTACTCGGTTTCAATTGGAAGAGTTGGGAGTCTTGTCTAATCAAGTTTCTGAATGTGTTGCGGAAGAGCAATGGGAGCAATTAGTAGTGGTGCTGGATTTGCGGCAGCGATGTTTGGAAAAACTGTTTTCAGATGCTAATAGGGAGTCCGAGACTCTAAAATCTTTGGTAAGCTCAATTATTGAGGAAGATGCAGTTTTAATTGAACAAATACAAGAACAGAAAAAAATACTAAAAAAACAGATAGTGGCTTTCGATAAGGGACGACAAGCTACACAGGCATACGGTTCTACCTGATAACCGTGTTTGATCGAGTAAAGCCATAAGCTTCAATTTAACGTCTTCAAGTAATCAAGTTGTTTTTTGGCGTCCATGGCTGCTTTCGAATCCGGTGTTTTTGCCAGGATATAATCGAGCATCAGTTCTGCTGCGTCATAAATCTTATTTTCCATATAAAGCGTAGCTAACTTCATTTGCACCAAAGTGTCTTCAGGAAATTGGCTGATATAATCGTTATAGGCGTCTATGGCGGCCAGCGTGTCGCCGCGTAGACGGACGATTTCCGCATAAAAGGGCAGATAAAAGGGGTTAAGTTGGGATAGGCATTGTAGCGACAGGTAGGCGTTAGTGTTGTCAACGTCGCTGACGTCGATGCTGATCGCCGCTATTCTTGTCAAGGCTTCTTCCAGCAAGGTGGGATTTTCGCTGTCTATGATGTTCTGGTAAGCAGACAAGGCGGTTTCTGTGTCATTTTGCAGCTCGGCCAGATAACCGTTAAGTAAATGGACATAAGGGGCGGCTGCAAGTTGGTCTTCATGTTTATGCAGGCCTGAGAGAAGGTCATTTAACTCCTGTGGTTTTTGATGTTTGAACAGCAAGCCTGCGCGCTTTTTTAACATCGAGAAACTGGCATGGCTTTTCGCCCGGGCCATGTGCGAGGTGTTTTTATTGTCCAGAATGGCGGTGAATTGCTTTTCCAATTCATCAAATTCGCTTTGTATGGACGCTGGAATGTCGGCGTGGGGGTGGTTTTGCCGCCATAATTTTGCCCGGCCGAAGCTGTGGTCTTTGCGCCATTGGCTGAGCAGTTGGGTAAAGTCCGGGGTTGGGCGAGTTTCTTCCTGCCGTGAGCGGGCGCGCTCCATGGCCTCGCCGATTAATTTAAGCAGCGCGGTTGCGCCGTCACGGTAGGCCTCGTAATAGGCGTTGCCCATTTGTTTGGCTTCTTCCGCGCTCCAGTCTTCATCGGTAAAGGGCTTGGTGATTTTTAAAAAGCTACGGATGCCGAACCTTTTGACGAGCTTGCTGTATTGGCGATGGTCGCGGTTAAGTTTTTTTTCAATTTTGTCGAGTTTTCTTTTGTCTTTATAGTTTTCGATGGTGCCTTGGGCGCTATACATGGCCTCATTTATCGATAAAGCGTTTTTGGCGAGATTCAAAATAGTGTTTATTTGAAATTCGGCGCGCTTAAGTTCATTGATGATCGCCGGGTCGTTATAAGAATGGTGGTTTGAGGCCGCTATTTGTTTGGCAATAATGGCGGCGACATCGGTCGGGTCATCGTCAAGCTGAATATCTGCCAAGGGTATGTGAGTCACATTGTCGATTTTGGCGGCATTGACGGAAGGGTTGATTATTTGGCAACCCGTTTTAGTAATGGTTTTGGCCTGCAATGCCAACATGTTGATTGCGGCGACTAAATCGCAACTGGTTGGCGCCATGAAACCGCCATTGGTTTCTGTCTGTAAGGAGGTCAGATTAAAACGGGGGCCTGCAATATGCTCATCGCTACCATTGGCATGGGTATAGCCATCCCGGGTAAAACATAGATCCACACCGGCCAGGATAATACGGTTAAAGCCGAATTTGTGCGCCACGCCCAAGGCGGTGTTGGTGACGGTAGGGCCCATCCCGTCGAGATTTGCCTGGTTTACAGTTGATTTCCAGGGAACTTGGCTACCCAAATAGAGGCCGGTTCCTTGCCATTGACTGACCAGCGTCGGGACGGTGTGATAAGCATAAACAAAAACAGGGCGGTTGCTGAAGGTGAGCATTTCTTTGCTGATGTCGAAGCTTAATTCGGTGGGATCGACGGAGAAAATAAAATCAGGTTCAAGGTTGATGCTTTTAAGCTGCCTGGAAATGCGCGAGACCGCAAAAATAATGAGCTGTTGGCGGTGTTGCCGCACCCAGGGCAAGGCTTCGTCCAGGGATGGCCCGCCTGCCAGCAACACCACGGTTTTTCCCTTAAAAGCATCAGTCAGCAATTTTGCGGGCAAGATATTGTCTGCTAAATTGGCAAGCTGGCGTACAAAGAACGTTTCGTTACCGAGGGACAGATTGTAATGCCAATGGCTTTGGGCGAGCATTTCGGCAATGCGCCAGCTGAGTTCTGCATAGACATTGCAATTATCGTCTTCAGCGCAAAGCGAGTTAAATGACCGGACTGAGTTAATGTAAAAATAGTCTTGCATTTTAAATGACTTAGCCGCTTCTTCCCAGTCATCGAAGGTTACGCAGACTATAGCCGGGTCTAATTCTTCAAGCAGTTGGTGGCTCATGAGCTGTTCAAGAACAGACTCGGGCTCGATAAAAATATATCGGGCGCCATTGGGCAAGCCCTTATGTTGCAGATAGAGGGGTAATAAACCGGAATCGGTGCCGATAATGATATTTAGCGAATTAGATTGGAGGAGTGTGTCGCCGAACTTCGCATCGAATAGCGCTTGGGAACTGATTTTGCTGAAGCTATCCCGATTGAGGTTGTAAAAGAATTTTTCCCCAAAAACATTGGTTTTAATAGGGCCGACATCAGTCGTGGCGATGAAGCTGCTGTTTTCATCCATTGATCTATCGCTATTCAGTATTTTGATGTTTTGTAATGCAATGCGGGCGCTGCCATAAGTATTCTGAAGCGCACAAAGCGGGAATTTTTATAATATACACTTTTATAGCCTAACTAAAATTAATTTAATTTAATGTGAAGTAATTGATGAAGACTTAATTTTGTCCAAGTAGAATGCAATGGAGCATTGAAGTTACTCAACTTCAGGATTTAATAAAGTAGTGAAAAGCGTTCATCCGTTGCGTGAATGGTAATAATCAATATTATGTCTATGCTTCACGACAATGGCTTGATGCGTAGTTATTTGCAATGAACTTGATAGTTAACCTTAGGAGGATAAAGATGAGCGAATTAATGAAAGGAAATTTTGAGGTCAAGCGCAAACTCGATGTACCCGATGTGAGCGACGATCCTGCCGATTTCAAAAATGAATTTAAGAAAAAAGCGCTCGAATCTATCGGGGGCAGCATGGTGTTCGTTGAGCGTGAAATGTTATTCTGGGAAAGCACTGAAAGCGCTGACGGTGAATAATGATGAGTCATCATGGCGTTAGTCAGGAATTTCAAGGGATTATGGATGAGATCACCTCGATTGGACTCGATTGGCACTCAGAAACATTAGTCGAAAACTCAAAGAGAAATAAGCCGTTTATCGCAAAGTCGATCAAGGATATTGCATCGCCCCAACAGAAAAAAGCGGAGTCCGCGATTATCATCAGCGCGGGCCCCAGCTTGTATAAAAACAATATATTGGCCCGTATTAAAGACTCTGGATACGAGGGAAGTATCGTTGCGATTGACGGCTCTTATGTGCGTTGTCTCAAGGCCGGTTTGACGCCCGATTACGTGTTGACGCTGGATCCCCATCCTACACGGATCGTACGCTGGTTCGGCGATCCCGATTTTGAAAGCAATCTTAAAGGGGATGATTATTTTTCAAGACAGGATCTGGATATTGCCTTCCGCAACAATTCAAACGAGGAAAATCGCCGTAATATCGAATTGGTCAATCGGCATGGCAAAGACCAGAAATTGATTATTTGTTCATCGGCCCCTAGGAATGTGGTTGAGCGCACTGCAGTGGTCGGCTTTGATGCCTATTGGTGGGCACCGTTGGTGGATAACCCCGGAAGTCCTGGAAGTTTGACCAGGGCCATGGTTAACGAAACAAAACTGCCTGCGATGAATACCGGGGGCACTGTAGGCACGGCAGCATGGGTGTTTGCCTTGACGGTGCTGAAAATCCCCAAAATCGCCGTTGTGGGCATGGATCTGGGTTATTACAAGGCTGATACCAGTTATCAATTAACCCAAACCTACGGCCCTCTTAAAGACAAAGTAGGCGAAGATAATCTCAAAGATGTTTTTCCTGAATTTACCTATCCGGATACCGACGAGGTTTTTTATACCGACCCTACCTATTATTGGTACCGGTGCAATATCCTGGACTTGATCGCGGCTTCTAAATCCACATTATATAACTGTACCGGCGGAGGAACTTTGTTCGGCGATGGCGTGGTATGTGTCGGTATTGATGAGTTCTGTGCGGGATTTTAGAGATATAGTTGATGGCGAAAATACTTTTTGTAAATCCAGTGGTGCGTGAAGAAGATGTTCCACGGCATATTCCTTACGGCATCGCGTTGCTGGCGGCTATTGCCATGAATAACGGTCATTTGGTTCAAATTTATGATGCAAATGCGTGGCGCAAGGGCTTTGGCGTTTTGCCGGATGTCTACTTGGCCGATGACTGGGATGTGATTGCCATAGGCGGCCTTACAACGACCTACAGTTTTATCAAAGAAGCCTGCCGGATTGCCAAGGAGGTTGCTCCTGATGCCTTCCTGGTTGCGGGCGGCGGCTTTTTGACGAGCATGCCTCAGGATATTATGGAATGGATACCGCAGATCGATCTTGGCATTGTCGGCGAAGCTTTCGTCACATGGCCGGAAGTTTTGGATAAGATTGACAACAAAGATACCGATTTTAGTGCCACGCTAGGCGTGATATGCCGGGATGGCGACGGCAAGCCGACCCTGAATAATACACGACCGATTATTCGTGACCTGGATACGCTACCCGTTCCTGCGTGGGATTTGTTTCCTCTTGAAGAGGTGTATTTCAAGAATTCCGCGTCACTTTTTAGTGAGGATGCCTACCGCATCAAACGGCGCATCGATATTAACGCGAGTTATGGATGCAGTCTGATATGCCGGTATTGTTGGCACTTGGGTACGACGGGCGACATGCTTATTGAAAAGGACAGTAACGGTAACAACGATGTCGTGTTCACCTACGGGCGCAATATTCGCTATCACTCGCCTGACTATATTATCGATATGGTCAAGGAGCTGAAGAAAAACTTCAACATTGATTTTGTCAATTTTCTGGACGAAAACCTGATGACAATGGATGCCTCAAGCAAGCGTACATGGCTGAAGGAGATTTGCGAGAAATGGATCGCCGCAGGTCTTCAGCCTTCCTCGCGGCGTCCGGGCGGGAAAGCCGCCGCTCCGGGAGAAGAGCCTGGCGTTTATTGGAGCGGAACCAGTCATGCGTCACTGCATCAGCCTGAAATTCTGAAGCTTATGTACGAAGCGGGTTGTACGCATCTGGTTTACGGTTTGGAGTCATTCGATTCCGGCATTCTTAAAAATCTTGGCAAGGGTACGACAGCGCAAAAGAATATCGATTCCGTAGGTGAATGCATGCGGTCTGGAATTATGCCGATTCCCAATATTATTATCGGCTTCCCGGAGGAGAGTTTTCAGAGTGTTCGTAACACTATCAACGCATTGATTAAGCTTGGCATTCATGCACGCCCGCATTTTGCCACGGCCTATCCTGGGTCGGAGTGGTATTACACCTATAAAGAGTCGATAAAAGAACAGTATAACGGCGATTTGGAACGGTATGTCGCAGACTTGGGCGATGCTACGAAGATAACCGCAGTTATTTCCCATAATTTTACCGGCTTAGAGTTGCTAGGCTTGCAGGAAATAGTCGCGCAAAGGAATCTTCGGGTGCTTGACCAAGCTGAGAAGTGCTGGGGGCGATCCACGGTAACCAATGTTGCTGTTCCCAAAGAATCTTTCAACTTTCGGCGCAAGAAGATAGACGGCCCCATTGCCGGTCCCAAATAAAATTTAGGGAGGCTGAGGATAAGTCTTTTGGTATTTTGGAAACATTGGATTGCTGGAGAGCATTAAAACTCATTGGGGGGACAAGCCGGTCCTACAATCTATGAGTGTTGCCCGCTTGATTTGATTAGCAGCGCTGTTTTGTCTAAAGTCTTCAGCGCATTTTTAACTATTGCCATACCCTTGTCATCGCTTATTGTTGCTTCGACAATCAGCCGCGAACTGAGACATAAACGCAAGGCGCTTACTCCTACGCCGTTACGGATTCCGCAGGCAACGGGCTGCCCAAGTTGACAGCGTATTGCGGCAATATCGCTGTTGCGATGACCAAGATCCATCGCGACCGGCAGTTGTCGATAGACGTGCAGGGTTTCCTCGCGGCTTAACGGCGTCCGCCCGGCAGGCTGCGGACGATAAAGCAGAAAAGGAAAGATGGTCTGGAGATGATCCCAGTTATTGGGTTCTATTAACGGGCGTCGGTCGAGTGGGGGTACGGGCAAGGGTTCGAAGTGAGGATCGGACGCCAGGCGTTGCCGGACCGCCTCTGCAAAAGCCCGCATGAAGCCGGTGACGGTTGTTTGCGGCACGGCGCGAAACCGGCGCAGTTCTTCCAGCGCAACTTCACAGCGCAGCAGCAGGCCGAAATTGGCGGCATGATCCAGATGCCCGGCCCCGGTCCAGTTGGCCGGCCAATTGGCTCTGGACGAACAAGACGACAAACCGCTCGGGAATGGACGTTTTTGCAGGCGCTCCGCTACGGTTGGCGGAAGAAGCAGTGCGCCGGAAAAAGACGGGGCGGTAAGGAATTTCGAGCCGGTCAGTGCGACCATAAAGCCTTGTTCCAGATAGGCGCGCAAAGTCGGCATTGCAATGCGGAACTGGCAGGCATCGACCAGAACCTCAACATTATCGGGGAACCGACGGTGCAGTGACATGACGCAGGCCGGGCTCGGCGCGATTAATCCGGTTTTGGATTGGTCGACCAGAATCAACAGCACGCGCCGGTTTGATGCCGCGGCGTTGCAGACCAGGGCTTCCACTTCGGCGTCGATTGCCGCTGACGGCCTGGGCGTCCCAGCGTCCAGCCGAAGGGATACTTGTGCAACTTCAACGGCGTTGACGGGATTATCCGCTAAAGCCATTGCCACCCCGCTTCCGGTTTCATTGGCCTCCACCATGACTGCCAGCGCCGATGCGGATGCGCCGCTGCCTGCGTACTGGGAGACAATGGCATGGATGTCGGTACCCGATGGGGAGAGTATGAGTTCCAGCCCGGCGATGTCGGATAGCTCGCATAATTGTAGCCATTCCAGACGAATCCTCCGGATTTGTCGCTCATAGACGGCTAAGGGGGATTCGGCGCCGACGGCGTCCAGTAATTTTTGGCGCAGCCGGGTTGCGGCGGCGAAACCTTCGGTGGAAATGACTGATGCGGTAGAGGAGCCGAATGCTAGCAGCTGAGGATCTGGAAATGGGCCGCAGCCGTATTTGTTCAACCCGCTGAGCGGATCGAGTGCGAGGCGCGCATCGCCGCCTGCAATCAGGAGTTGCCCGGCGGATGGCAAGCTGTCTGGTGTTTCGGATTGGTTTGGCACGGTAATTAAGGTGGCGTCATGAAGTTGAGTGCAGGCTTCGCCTGCAGGCGCAAGCAGAGCGCACTCCCGCAAAAAGTTGTTAAGCGTAATACAGTTCTTAATGATGGCATTAAGCGGCGCTGCGTTGAATTGCGTCAAGCAGCATCTGCCGAAAGGCGCTGAACACTTTGCGCATCTGCGGTTGTTTGTAGGGAAACACATCGACCGGGTCGATCGCATGGATAATCATGCAGCTGTCAATCTCGAAAATCAGCAATTTGCCGTCAACAGTCTCGCCGCAATCGATGCCCAGATAGTCCAGGCCAACCCGTTCGTAAATGGCGCGGAAGGCATCAAAATGTTTACGGGCAAAACAGCTGTCGAAATCGATCATAAAACGTTCTTCTTCGGCGCGTTTTTCTGCGCTTTCGGCCATGCCTGCATTCAGGTAGTGGATCATCCAGTGTTCGGATATGCCGACATGGCAAACAAAGGGGGTGCCGTCGATCAGCACGATGCGGTATTTGCGGAACAATCCGTCCTGACTGCGGTAGTCAATAAAACGCGATAGATAAAACTCGCTATTGGGCATATTTTTCAGGTAGCTGACCAGCGCAGTTGAGTCAGCTATTTTATCCAGGTCTTTCCCCGCGTGGGAATCGACGGGGCGGACAATAATCGGGAATTCGCCGTGTTCAAGAATACCGGTAAGCGGCAGTTCGCCATTCGCGATTTGTTGCAGGGTTTGCCGGGCTACGCGCACCGTAATAGGCATCTCTATCCCCGGAGCGGATTCCAGTAAGGTGCAAGCTTCATTGCGCGACATCAATGCAATACGGTCCGGCCTGTTCAGCACCGGGCGCGGCCATGACGCCAAGGCGGCGTCAATCTCTTTTAGCAGCGGCATATTCCGGTCGGATTGGGCGGCGGCGGCGAACAGCACGTCGTGATCCGGCAGATCGGCCGGTAGAGGCAGGTCCCGAGTCACATAGACTATATCGAGGGCGACATCGGAGTCTTCCAGCAGGAATTCCACCGGCGTGTTGGACATTAAATCGCCTGAACTCATGATCGCAAGCAGCCGGATATTAACCGGGCCGGCGGCTGTGGGCAGGGAGTATATTTGCTGGCTTTCGATAGCCTGGGCCTGCATGGACAGGGCCAAGTCGCGGTTGCCCCGAAGCTGCAAAACCGTGGATAAGTCCATCAGGGCATGGCCGCCGGTCTCGGTCTCGGCGCGTTCGACTAATTGCGTGCCCAACGGAGTGAGATCGCTGCCGGAGTAGGCCATCCGCATCAGCTTTGCGAGGCCGATCAGCGGTTCGGTAGATTTATTGGTGTGCATTGTTTTTCCTAAGGTTGGGCGGCGCCCAGCGCAAGCGTGGCATCGATCAAGGCGTCAATGTCGCTGGCCGTGGTGCGATGGTTGACGATGGCGGCTCGAATGGCTAGCTGTCCGTTGATAGTCGTCGTTGAGGGTGCGGCAATGCCGGATTCCTGTAGTGCGGCCACAAGGTTGGCATTGACCCGGTTGGCGTCCGCGCTACGATAGCGGAAGCATACGATATTCAATGCCACGGGCGCCAGCAGTTCCAGCTGCGGCTCGGCTTCGATACGCCGCTTCATGTGCCGGGCCAGCGCGCAAGTGTTTGAAATAACTTGGCCTAATTTTTCATCGCCGTAAACTTTTATGGTGAACCATGTTTTGAGCGCCCTGAAACCGCGTGAAAGATCGGGGCCGAAGTCGCACGGCCACGGCGAATTTGCCGCCATGCCGCGGGATTCCCGTTTCAGGTAGGCGGCAGGCGAGGCGAAGGTGTTGTGATGCAGCTCGCCGTCCCGCACTAAGATGAATCCTGCATCATAGGGAACTTGTCCCCATTTATGAAAATCGAACGCAATGGAGTCGGCGCATTCGATGCCTTGCAGGCGCGGTGCAAGATCGGCTGCGAGCATGGCCAGTGCTCCGTAAGCGCCATCAACGTGGAACCAGATGTTTTCGCGCCGGCAAAGTTCGGCAATAGCCTGAAGATTATCAATAGCGCCTACGCCTACGGTACCTACTGTTCCGGCAATGAAAAACGGCGTCATGCCGGCTTTTCTGTCCTCGGCAATAGAGCGTTCAAGCGCCGCTATATCCATTTGGTGTAGTTCATCGACAGGTATCATCCGTAACGCGCCACTACCGAAGCCGGCAATGTCCATGGCCTGGACTATGCTGACATGAGCGTCGGCCGAGGTATAGGCAGTCAGCCGCGGAGTGCCGGCAGTAATGCCCTTATGGCGCACATCGGTTCCTAATCGGGAGGTGCGGGCAATCAGGAGGCCAATCAGATTAGCCATTGAGGTCCCGGTCACAAACAGGCCGCTGGCGGTTTCCGGGAAATTAAACAATTTCCGGGTCCACTTCACGACCTGTCGCTCGATTTCGATCGGCGACTGATCGCGTCCGCCGAGATTGGCGTTAAGCCCGCCCGCCAGCATTTCCGCCAACATGCCGACGGGGGTTCCGCCGCCGTGAACCCAGCCCATAAAACCCGGATGGACGTTGCCCAAGGCGTAGGGGAGCACGTCTTTCATGAATAGTTCATGTGTCTTTGCGAGATCGGATGGGCCGTCATCCAGCGCTTGCCGGAATGAAGCCCGCACTTCTTCGGGCATAGGTTGCCAGACAGGTTGATCGCGCAGGTGTTCAAGATAGTCGATCATGTCGTCCAGCATCCGATGGCCTTGTAATCGAAAGGCGTTCCAATCGGACGGGTCCAGCGTGTCTTTAGAAGTTTCCAGCATAATTATATTGGGTTGAAACCGGTAAGGGGCTGTAAAGGTAACGGAGAGCTGCGGTTATCTATGTAAAATAATTTCCAGCACCAGTTTGCTGCCGAAGTAAGCCAGCAGCAGCAAAATAAAGCCCGTTAAAGTCCAGCGGACTGCGGTTTTTCCTCGCCATCCATAACGGAGTCGGCCTATCAGTAAACTGGAAAAAATGATCCAGGCGACAATTGATAAAACAGTCTTGTGCGCTAAATGCTGGGCAAACAAGTCTTCGATGAAAATAAAGCCGCTGATCAATGAAATGGTCAGAAAAAAAAGTCCTGTGCCGAGCATTTGAAACAGCAAGGACTCCATGGTTTGCAGGGAAGGCAACGACTGGATGAAGCGTTTTGGCGGATGGCTTTTAAGTTGCTGGTCCTGAATGGCGAGCAAAACGGCTTGCAGGGCGGCGATGTTTAACAGGCTGAACGCGATAATCGAGGTTAATATGTGCACACTCATCTGCCAATTGTGGGTGTGCAGCATGTGTGGTTTTTCGTGCAGGTTCAGCTCCAACGCCAGCATGACGGCGGCAATCGGAAATATGACGATGCCCAGTTTCTCGACAGGTTTGTTGAGTGTCGCCATCAGCAGCAGCAGCGCGACAATCAGTGAAATCAGGGATGCGGTGCTGATAAAGCTGAAGTTAAAACTGTTGTTCTGCTGGCAGGCGAGGGCGGTGTATAAAATATGTGCGCCTACCGCCATCCACGCCAGATAAAGCGGCGTGCGTTGCCTTCTGTTCTGGTGAGTATCCCGCGCAATAAGCAGTGTGCTTACCAGATAAGTGCAAATTGACAGGGTGGCGAGTGCGGTGGTGATCATTAGGGTCGTTTTATTGGTTTGTAATCAATTGATAACGTCACTGTCGGGTGTGGACTTATTGCCTGTATGGGTGGTAAGGACCATTTGCTTTTGCATAATGCGGCAAGTCGCATCAATGGCGGCCTACAAATTCCTTGAGTTTAATGCAAAGGCCTCAATGGCTATGTTAATATATCCCGCTAAATAGTCCTAACGCATTTGTATTGGCGAGTAGTTTCCTTAAGATTTAATAAAGACACTGATATGTTTGATAATTTAACCGATCGATTAGGTAGTACGCTTAAAAAAATTAAGGGTCAGGGGCGCTTGACCGAAAGTAATATCAAGGACACCCTGCGCGAAGTACGCATGGCTTTGCTTGAGGCTGATGTTGCTTTGCCGGTGGTTACGGATTTTATTGAGCGTATCAAAACAGGTGCGTTAGGGCAGGAAGTTCAGTCCAGTCTTTCGCCCGGCCAGTCGTTGATTAAATTGGTTCAGGCTGAGCTGGTCACGGTAATGGGCGAGGCTAACGAAAAGCTGAATCTCAATGCAGTTCCGCCGGCGATTATTTTAATGGCAGGCTTGCAGGGCGCGGGTAAAACCACGACGGTGGCGAAACTAGGACGCTGGCTAAAAGAAAATCAAAAGAAAAAAGTCGGCGTGGTCAGTGCCGACGTTTATCGTCCAGCTGCGATTAAGCAGTTGCAGATGCTGGCAAACGAGCTTTCTTTGGATTTTTTTGAAAGCGATGTGTCGCAAAATCCGGTAGATATTGCTAAAAATGCGATTGAAGCGGCCAAGAAAAAGTTTCTTGATGTCATTATTATCGATACCGCAGGCCGTCTGCATATTGATGATGAGATGATGGGCGAGATTAAGGCGTTGCATGCGGCAATCAATCCTATCGAAACCTTGTTTGTTGTCGACAGCATGACCGGGCAGGATGCCGCGATTACCGCAAAAGCCTTTAATGACGCCTTGCCGTTGACCGGGGTTATCCTGACCAAGGCGGATGGCGATGCGCGGGGCGGTGCGGCGCTGTCTATTCGCCATATTACCGGCAAGCCGATCAAGTTTATCGGCATGGGCGAAAAAACCGATGCGTTGGAGCCGTTCTATCCGGATCGTATCGCTTCCCGTATTTTGGGTATGGGCGATGTGCTGGGCCTGATTGAAGAAATCGAACAGAAGGTTGATAAGGAAAAAGCCGAGAAGCTGGTCAAAAAGCTGCAAAAAGGCAAGGCTTTCGATCTGGAAGACTTTCGTGAGCAATTGCAGCAAATGCAGAGTATGGGCGGAGTTGGCTCCATGCTGGATAAATTGCCGGGCATGAGCAGTATTCCGCAGGAAATGAAAGACAAAGTTAATGATAAGGAATTATCACGCCAGATTGCGGTTATTAATTCGATGACCATGAAAGAACGGCGTTATCCTGACTTGATTAAAGGCAACCGGAAGAAACGTATTGCTGATGGTTGTGGGCAGCAGTTATCGGATGTTAATCGTATCCTGAAGCAATTTATGATGATGCAGAAAATGATGAAACGCTTCAAGTCAGGCAATATGGCGAATATGATGCGTGGCATTAAAAATAATGTGCGCGGCATGGGAATGAGAAGGTAGTTCGTTACTGCGCGTTAATGGCTGCTTATTTGATTGCCGGAGTGAATGAATTTGTTGTTCTTTACTTATGTGGAAAATCGCGTAGAATAGCTTGATTAAATTTTGACTAAATGTTTTTTTGAGGAACTTAGATGGTAACCATTCGTCTTTCCAGAGGTGGCGCGAAAAATCGTCCTTTCTATCACGTTGTTGTAACCGATAGCAGAAGCGGTCGTGATGGTCGTTATATTGAGCGTCTCGGTTTTTTTAACCCGTTGGCGCGCGGCAATGAAGAAAAATTGCGTTTAGACTGTGACCGTGTCGATCATTGGAAAGCCAATGGCGCGCAGCCTTCCGATCGTGTTGCAAAGTTGATTAAAGACGCGCGAAAAGCGGCGGCATAAACTGAGTTGTCAGAACAACAGCATATAAGTGTCGGAAAGATTTCCGGCGTTTTTGGTATAAAAGGATGGGTTAAGGTATTTTCCTTCACTGATCCGAGGGAAAATATTTTAACTTATTCTCCTTGGTTGTTGATAAAAGGCGACGAGATAAAAGCGGTTGACGTTGTTGACGGGCAGCTGCAGGGCAAGACGATAGTCGCTCAGCTGGACGGTATTAATGACAGGGACCAAGCAGCAAATCTGATGGGCTGGGATGTTTTTATTACCCGGGACCAACTGCCAAAAGCTGCTAAAGGCGAATATTACTGGTCCGAGTTGATCGGGTTGAACGTTGAAACCGTTGAGGGTGTGCCGCTAGGTGTGGTTGATAGCCTGCTGGAAACAGGTGCTAATGACGTCATCATTGTTCAGGGAGAGCGGGAACGGGTCATTCCGTTTTTACAGGGACAGACGATAATTAATGTTGATTTGGGTGCTGGCAGAATTATTGTCGACTGGGATCCCGAGTTTTAATTATCACCATGCGTTTTGACGTTGTAACATTATTTCCGGAAATGGTGGCAGCGGCTGCGGGTTACGGTGTAACGGGCAGGGCAATCGAGCGAAGCATAGTCAGCTTGTCGGCGTGGAATCCTCGGGATTATACCCACGACAGACACAGAACCGTTGATGATCGGCCTTACGGCGGCGGCCCTGGCATGGTCATGAAGTATCAGCCTCTACATGATGCAGTCAATGCTGCAAAACAGGCTGGCGTTGAAACCGCTAAAGTAGTTTATTTGAGTCCGCAAGGCAAACCGATTACTCAGGCTTTACTGTCAGAAGCCTGTAAAGTGTCGCAGTTAATTTTAGTTGCGGGGCGTTACGAAGGCATTGATGAGCGCTTTGTCGAGTTGGACTGCGATGATGAATGGTCTATCGGTGACTATGTCATCAGTGGCGGTGAGCTTGCTGCGTTGGTGGTCATTGATGCGGTGACGCGTTTATTGCCGGGGGTGCTCGGTGATGAGGATTCAGCTCAGCAGGACTCTCACAGCGACGGCTTGCTGGATTGTCCGCATTTTACCAGGCCTGAGCAGATAAAAGGGCGTTCGGTGCCGGACGTTTTACTGGGCGGCAATCATGCGGATATAGAGCGCTGGCGAATGAAGCAGGCTTTGGGCCGAACTTGGCAGAGACGGCCGGATTTGTTGAAAAAAAAGTATTTGAGCGCAGAGCAGGAAAATTTGCTTAGAGAGTTTATTGTGGAGTTGGTTTAAATTAAGGTGTGGTATGAGCAATATTATTGATGAATTGGAAGCGGAACAACTAAAACAGATTCCTGACTTTGGTCCGGGCGACACAGTTGTTGTGCAGGTTAAGGTAAAAGAAGGCGAGCGTGAAAGAATTCAGGCTTTTGAAGGTATCGTAATTGCAAAACGTAATCGCGGATTAAACTCGGCTTTCACAGTAAGAAAAATTTCTCACGGTACCGGTGTTGAGCGTGTTTTTCAAACTCACAGCCCTATCATTAGCGAGATCAATGTTAAGCGTCGCGGCGACGTGCGTCGAGCCAAGTTGTATTACTTGCGAGACCTGACTGGTAAAGCGGCTCGTATTAAAGAAAAACTTTAATCAAGCTGATTTCCATGAAATAAAAAAGGCAGCTTAAGCTGCCTTTTTTTATGGCCAATGATTTAGCTTGGTTGCATATTTAAACCTAAAACTGTAGATTTCTTTCATTGGTCAATTGCTATTTACCGGATGTTTAAAATTATTCAGGACATGTCTAATGCCGTTTATAATTCAATGGGTAGAAAACTGCTCGGGAGCCGCAGACATTGTAAGGCTTCAGACACCGGTAGGACGGTTTGTTTTATATAGCCAACAGGGTGTGATTATCAAAACTGACTGGGAGGTGGGAGATTGCCTGAACCCGCCCTATGAGCATGAATTAAACCGGTATTGGCAGAATACCGGTCAACGCATCGGCATTAAATTGTTAAAGCAAGGCAGCGTCTATAGAAATCAAGTTTGGGCTGCGCTTTGCCAAATACCCTTTGGAGAAACCACGACCTATTCGGCATTGGCCCAAAAAATAGGTTCATCGGCGCGGGCAGTCGGCAACGCGTGCCGGGACAATCCGTATGCCTTGTTTATTCCCTGCCACCGGGTGGTTTCCGTTTCCGGCATGGGCGGCTATTGCGGGCGAACCGAGGGTGATTTTATGACAATAAAGCGTAAATTGCTGGAATTCGAAGCCAGTCACAAAAGATGAATGCAATCGTTTTGATAGATCAATTTCTCGACGCGGTCTGGGTAGAGCAGGGCTTGAGCGAGAATACGCTTTCGGCTTACGGCAGCGATTTGAGAATTTTTGCCAAATGGTTGGGAGAAAAGTCGATACTGGATGCGGATGGGGCGGAATTATCAAGCTTTCTTGCCAGCCGCTATAAAGAAGGCATAGGCAACAGGTCTTCTGCGCGTATTTTGTCCAGCTTGCGGCGCTTCTACGGCTATTACATCAGGGAAAACAGCATCAAAGTCGATCCGACTGCATTGATAGAATCGCCCC
>JALNYY010000003.1 GCA_023229605.1 Methylobacter sp. | reverse complement strand
ACTACCGCTCCGTAATTCGAGCCGCGTATTCTATAAGATTACGCTAATCCGTCAAGCGTATTCTTTGATACCCGGTCAAAAAAACTATCGTCGCTTCAATTTTTTAATAGCTGACCCGAAAACCTATCTCCGCGCCACGCCCCGGTTCCGGCGCAAAGTTACGCAGATAAGAGGTGGAATTACGGATATTCTCATTCAGCAGGTTATTGGCTTTGGCGAACACCATCACATCAGCGCCGTGGAGATCCAGGATTTGATATTGCGTACCAAGACTCAGCAGCATATAACCGGCCGTAGCCGTATCGTTGTCGCCCGCATGAGTCTGGGCTTCACCGCGGGTCAGGCGCAGATTGGTATTCCACTCACCCTTGGTGTGGTCGAGCTGAAATCCGAAACGCAAAGGCGGCATGCGCGGCACATCGCTGCCGCTTGCAAATTGCCCGCGGGTAAAATCGCTGAACAGTGTTAAATCAACCATCCCGGTACGATTTTCCATCAACGGGAAGACCAATTTGCTTTCGTACCCCATGAACGTGGCATCGGCCTGACGGGTTTCGAGCACGGGCGCACCCGCTATGAACTCGCCATTACGTTGCTGGTAAATATAATCGCCCGCCCAATTGTGGAAGAGGTCCAGTTGGGCTCTGACCCAGTCCGATTTAAATTTGTAACCCAAATCCAAGTTGTAAGAAGTTTCTTCGCGCAGATTCAGATTGCCGACTTCAAAGCTGCGGGTGGCGTCATGATAACCGTTAGCAAGCAACTCCTGTACCTGCGGGGCACGTTGCGAGCGCGTGATTGCCAGATTGAGACTGTTGCTGTCGTTAAGCTTCCACAAACTGGAAGCGGAGGCGCTGACCGGCACATAACTGAGACTCGAAAGTCCTTCCGGAGCTAGGGTAGTGTCTTCAACCCGGACGCCGAGCTGGTTAGCAAGCGCGCCGATATTGAACGATTCCACTGCAAAGACACCGTAACTATTGGTTTGCGTTCGGGGGACAATCACTTCGCCAGTCGACTTATCAATCGCGGCGAAATCGCCGGCAATGGCTTGAAAACCAACCATACCGCGGAATATCCCCAGAGGGTTATGGGTTAGCTCCAGGCGGCTCTCGTAAGTTTTATTGGTAAAAAAAGAACCCGGCATGCCATCGGCAATTTCCGTATGTTGGTAATCGGTATAACCCAATTTCATACGCAAAGCTTCAGCGAAGTGAAACGGTTTTTTCAACTCGCTTTTGAAGTCGTATTTGCTTTGTTTGAGATCAATACGGGTAGTTCCGCCGGTGCCGTCAGGCGCAATGCCATAGTTGTTTTCCAAACGGTTGATGGAAATGCCGGCAAAACCCGGATCACCTATCAGGGATACACCCGCAGAGCCGCTGATGGCGTGAGCAGACGTGTTGTTGATAGTGCCTTTGGTGTTTTGAATAACATTCAGTGTCGGATCGGTCGCTTGAGCGGCGCTGACATCAATGGCCGACCCGCCGATGTCGAGATTATTGCGGTTGCGATAAAAACCGTCCAGGTGGTAAGCCAAATTACTTTTACCGCCTTCTATCTTCATGACTGTGGAAGATTCATCGGAAGCTGAGTCGAAACGCTGCTCAAGCGCACCGCCCAGTATGTTGTCCGGGAGCTTGCCCGGAATCCGGTTGTCGATCACATTGACCACGCCGCCAATGGCTCCGCTGCCGTAGAGTAAGGTGGCGGGACCGCGCAACACTTCGATGCGTTCCGCCAGCAAAGGCTCGACGCTGGTCGCGTGGTCGGGGCTTATTGCCGAAGCGTCATTGCTGCCGATGCCGTTGCTCAACACCCGCACACGCGGTCCGCTTTGACCTCGGATGACGGGCGTACCGACACCAGGCCCGAAGGATTGGCTGGTAATACCCAATTCGTTTTTCAGCGTTTCACCGATGCTGTGTCCGACTTTCAAACGCAATTCCTCACCGCTTAAAACGGTGACCGGGACGGCGGACTCAGAAGCTTTTTCCTGCATTGGCGCAGTGACAACAACTTCTTCTAATTCCAGTGCGTTCTCTTTGGCTGCATAAGCTGTCGGCGCCATCACGGGAGTTAACAAGAAGGAAATAATCGCGAATTTTTTATTCATAATTTTTAAGTGCATTACATGAAGAATTGGGTTCTCACGCGCTGAGCGCGGTAACTATGGAAACGGCAGCCCGAATAACGAGAAATGTTATAACGTAACACTCGGTAAATATTCCTGCCTCTAAAATTTATCCCCATCAACTTTGTCCGCCCATCGTCTCTGTGCATTTTGCGCAAACGCCATGAATTTCGATGGCTTTGCTGTGAACGATAAAGTCGGCCTGCCTGATTTCCTGCGACAGCGCCTGCATGACGTCCGGGGCTGAGCGTTCTTCCACTTCCTGGCAGTTATTACAGATCAGCAATAACTGCTCGTGCTGATGCGCGGAACAACTGCATCCGACAAATGCGTTAAGGCTCTCGACCCGGTGAATCAAGCCCTGCTCGATTAAAAAATCCAGCGCCCGGTAGATAGTCGCGGGTTTTGCCGCATCCATCAGCGGTTTGATGCGATCCAGCAGTTCATAAGCTTTAACGGCTTTGTGATTTTCCCAGATCAGTTCCAGCACTTGCTGGCGTATCGGGGTCAATTGCACACCGCGCACCACACATAGCTGCGCGGCTGTGCCTAATGCCTCGCTGACGCATTTTTTATGATCGTGCCCCGAAGAATGGGGATGGTTGTGACTTGCTTCGGCTGGAGCGTTCATTGCGGAAACCGGTTATCTGAAAACAGATGTTATATTATAACATCCGCTGAGGTTTTGCAATCCGTTTCTTCCTTGAATCGCAGATGCGCCGTAGCCGGACCCAGCAGCGCCAGTTACTACGATCGGCATTTATTGGCGCATACTCATACTATTTCAAATATAATATTCCTATTAAATTAGTCCAGAACTCCTTCCCCAACTGATCTTTTATTCTTGTGAGTCACATATGCAATTTGAAGTGTTTTTAGCCATTATTACCTTAATGATGACTGCCTTAAATGATGCTTTATTGCCCATCAAAGCGCGCCCATTCTTAAATGTACCCGGCAAAAACTGGCACACGGCACGCAAAACTTGCCGACCTTCTAAATTATATAGCCTGCTCTTGCTCACCCTGCTCTTTCCCTCTCTATCAATGGCTGCCGAAGAAGCTGGCGCTATCAGCCACATGCAGCCGTTAGATTTGACTCATAACTGGGCCGGTTATCTGGCTTTGGTGTTTTTTACAATTGCGTATATTCTCGCCATGACCGAGGAGGTGACTGAGTTAAAAAAATCGAAACCGATGGTATTTGCAGCGAGCATGATCTGGATCTTTATTGCCGCCGTTTATACCGGCGGCGGGATGAGCGAACAAGCCGGGGCCGCGTTCCGCTCTACTTTGGAAGGTTATGCGGAGCTGTTTTTGTTCATCATGGTATCGATGACTTACTTGAATGCCATGGAAGACCGGGGAGTGTTTGACACCCTCCGGGTCTGGCTGTTAAGCAAGAATTTCAGCTATCGGCAATTATTCTGGATCACCGGATTGCAGTCTTTCTTTATTTCATCCGGCTGCAACAATCTTACTACCGCCTTGCTGATGGGGTCGGTTATTTTGGCTATGGGTAAAGGAAGTCCGCGCTTCGTTACCTTATCCTGCATCAATGTCGTAATCGCTTCCAATGCGGGCGGATCATTCAGCCCTTTCGGCGACATCACCACGCTGTTGGTATGGCAAAAAGGCGTAGTACCGTTTACCGACTTTTTTTCCCTGTTGATACCCGCCCTCGTTAACTTTGCCATACCCGCAGCCTGCATGCATTTCTTTATTCCGAAAGAACAGCCCGCAGCGGTAATGGAAGCTCAGGATATGAAGCGGGGCGGATGGATAATCATCTTCTTGTTCGTATTGACTATTATTACTTCGGCTTGCTTCGAAAACTTCCTGAACCTGCCACCCGCAGCCGGAATGATGCTGGGCTTGACCTATTTGAAGTTTTTCAGTTATTACCTGCAAAAAACCAGCGACTCCCATTCAACACCGATACCGGTTGATTTGAACCCCGCCAAAATTGACCATTTCGCCCCGATGAAATATATGAACCATCCGCAAGCAGCGGCGAAGGAACTGCCTTTCGATATTTTCCAGAAAGTCGCTAACCTGGAATGGGACACCTTGCTGTTTTTTTACGGTGTAATGGTCGGTGTCGGCGGGTTGAGCTTTATCGGCTATCTGACCGTAGCATCCCATTACCTGTACGGCAGTATCGATCCGACTGTAGCCAATATTCTGGTGGGCATCGCCTCGGCGTTCGTGGACAACGGCACTATCATGCTCGCGGTATTAACCATGGCGCCGGATATATCTCAAGGGCAATGGCTACTGGTGACATTGACCGCCGGCGTGGGCGGCAGCATGCTGGCGGTAGGCTCCGCAGCGGGAGTAGGCTTAATGGGGCAGGCTAAAGGGATTTATACCTTCACCAGCCATTTGAAATGGACACCGGTCATCGCGCTGGGTTACTTCGGCAGTATCGCCGCGCACTTTCTTCTCAACGGCCGCTATTTTTAGGATTACTGTCATCAGTTGAGCGTGCGGAGACCGTTCGTTCCGAGCCCTTCGGCTACGCTCAGGAGAGCCTTGTCGAAACCTGTCATGAGCTCTCTCACCTCACCCATTTGGAATCCTCAACTGCCGTTTTTAGGTTCAGTGGCTGTTTTTTTTTGAATTCGAACTTGCCCGTAAGCGAATTTTGGCGCTTCGCTACAAATTCTTGCATCCCAGCGATGATCGATAAAACCTGGGGTTCGGGCAACATGCTTCTTATTCAATTAAAGACCTTTTAAGCAGAAGCGATCGAAAAGCATCAAATGCTTTTTGCATAATGGCAGGTTTGTACGGAAAAATGTCAACGGGATCTATTGCATGAACCCGGCATCGCGGATCAGCCTCAAACAACAGCAATTCACCGTCTTTGGTTACGGCGCAGTCGATCACTACATAATCAAGATCAAGCCTATCGGCAATTGCAAATAATGCTTCACGATGCCTCACAGCAAAATCATTGTCAAAATTCTCCATTACCGTTCTCTCTTCTGCACGCTTATGTTCGTCCAACTCCATGCCCGAAGGAATATAATGGACTATCCAGCTCTCGGAGATTGCCAGATGACATATGAACGGTTTCCGGTCAATTAATGCAATTCTTAATTTGCGATAACAGCCGTCGTCACTTTGGTAATCAATGAATTCGGAAACATAAAACTCATCATTTTCTGAATCATGTTCCAGATAACGTTTTAATTCCTTAGAGTCGTTTATTTTTTCAAATCCCTTTCCACCGTGCGTATCGATCGGTCTGATGGTTACAGGAAATATAAATCCGCCTAACTGCTCTCGATGCATGCGATAGGTTTTCGGTACAACAAGCCCGGGAATATTTTGCAGAATTTGCGAAGTTTTGTGGCGCGCGCAGTTTAAGATTTTTTCAGGATGATTAATGTAGGGACGGGGCCAGGAAAGAAGTATTTTTTCTATTTTTTCGAGTATTGGATTATTTTTGGAGCGGGAGGACTGACCACCCGATAAACGGATCTATGTGCAAGCGCATCCGATTGCATATCAAGAGCCATTTCATTTTGGCCAAGCGCCAACAATATATAAAACATGCGCATGAATATATTGCCGGGATCGCTATCTGCCGCAGCGTCATTCAGCATTTGCGGTATATCGGAAGCGGCTTTTCATGAAATTGCGCATGTCGATAAAATTGCAACCAAATCATCTTCATCGAACTTGACGCTGTTAAATGAACTATCAAGATCATTCATAATTTCAAAATCCTTTACAGATACTTCTGTTTTGAGGGAGAGTGACGCAAACCGCGCTCAAGGCCCGCTAATCGCAACTACAAACCCATCATCAGGCTGCTTCCATGCTTTTTCAGCCAATGCCTTCGGCTTTGATAGTCCGGCAAGTGTTCCGCGACCAAAGCCCAGAAATGAGCGGAGTGGTTCCTGACTTTGATATGGCAAAGTTCATGCACTACGACGTATTCCAAGACTTCGGGGGGCGCTATGATTAACAGCCAGTTGATGTTAATGTCATTGTGAATGCCGCAGCTGCCCCATCGGCTTTTTTGGGTTTTAATTTTGATAGCCTGGGGAAATAACTGTTTTTTTTCCGCGTGACGGTTTACCAGCTGCTCTACCTGACTCTTTGATTCTTTTTTCATCCAGCGTATTAGCGCCTCCCTGATCTCTGCACCGTGGTCTTTAGCCATCAATGCGTCGGGAACGTGGGCTGTAAATTCCCGGTAAAATTCTATTTTTATCCTTTTCAATTTTGTCGGCTTTACCGCCAATTTATACGATGCGCCCTGATAAGGAATTTCAGCGCCATGCCCGTAAACGGCGGGAGCCAAGGTTTTGTGCTGATACGTTTTAGCCGCAATTTTAGCCAACGCCTGGACTATCCACTGCTGTTTGGCCTGAACAAATTGGTGAATTCTATGCTCGGCGACTTTAGCCGGTGCGACAACCTCGACTTTACCGGATGTCACGATAATTCGCGTCTGCGTGGCTCGTGGACTGCGCCGAATGTGATAGGAAAATGATAGGTTTGAAATGACGGCTCTCTAAATTAACTGTATGTTTGCAATATGCTTCGTTTATATCGGTACCGGTTTATCAACCTACATCCTGATTAATCATGTGCGTTGCCAGTTGCTGCAAAGCCTGAGTTAAGTTTTCCCTGAAAGTTGCGTCCATGGTCACTTCATTTAGGGCTTTATTCATGCACAACATCCATTGATCTCTTGCATCTGCATCAATCGCAAAGGGAAAATGGCGCTGCCGCAGCCTTGGATGCCCGTATTCCTGCACAAACAAGTCGGGACCACCCAGCCAACCCGATAAAAACTTGAACAGTTTGGTACGCGCAGCCGACAAATCCGCCGCATGCATAGCCCTGATGCCGGCCGCTTCAGGCAAAGTGTCCATAAAGAAATAAAACCGCTCAACCAGGCTGCGTATTGCCGCCTCTTTGCCTATCAGGTCATAAGGCGTTATTTGTATGTTTTCTGCCATAATCCAATATTGTGAAAAATTATTCTTTCAGTAATGTGCTATTCTACTAAATATTCTTACCGATACCGCCAAACTCTTGTAAGATTTGCAGGTCCACATCTTTTCTGTTAACCATTTATTTTAGGAAGCCAAATAAAATGAGATTAAATACCGCTATTTCTCGCCCGGAAGCCAGCATTCTGGCGACCAATAAAGTACTGAGAAACACTTACCTGTTATTGTCGATGACATTGATGTTCAGCGCCATGACCGCTGGTGCGGCGATGGTTCTGGATCTGCCGCATATCAGCCCCATCATTACCCTGGTTGGTTATTTCGGCCTGCTGTTTTTAACCACTAAATTCAGCAACAGCAGCTTAGGCTTGGTTTTTGTTTTTGCATTGACCGGTTTTATGGGATTAACGCTCGGCCCTATTTTGACGATGTACGTTAAAGCCTTCAGCAATGGCCATGAACTGATCATGACGGCATTAGGCGGCACAGGCATCATATTCCTGGGTCTTTCAGGCTATGCATTAACCACGCGCAAGGATTTCAGCTTTATGGGCGGCTTCCTGATGGTAGGCGTTCTGGTCGCATTTCTGGCGGGTCTTGGCGCAATGTTCTTTTCAATACCCGGCTTGTCGCTGGCGGTATCGGCCATGTTTATTCTGCTGATGTCCGGCATGATCTTATTCCAAACCAGTGAAATAATTCACGGCGGCGAAACCAACTACATTTTAGCAACCGTTTCTTTATACGTTTCTATTTACAACCTGTTCCTGAGCTTGTTGCAATTACTGGGCGTATTCAGCGGCGAAGACTAAAATAGCCGTTTCGTCCGCCACATAAAAAAGCCCGGCTAACCAAATAGCCGGGCTTTTTTACGTCTTGCCTGTTCACGGCTGCGTTTTAGAGCCATGCAGACGGATCAATAAAGCGGCTTCATCATGGCTTAATCCTGAGTTTTGCATTAATTCATCAACGCTGGCCCCGCTTCTTACTTTCCGGATGTCTCCGCTATACGGGTGAGAGGAATGGTCATGCTGCCCGACTTCAGCAATTTTTGCCGCCAAATCATCAATATGTCCGTCCGCAACGGCCATTTTGCTATCCACAGTGGCTATTCGGCTATCCACGGTCAAAGCAGCGGAACACAAGCCCGCAATATCATTAGTGTTGCCGTGAACAATATCATTAAGAACCTGATAGTCCTGTTTAAGTTTCAACAGAGTGTGCGCCAGCCAAAAAAGCACAACCAGCATAATAACAATCATCGCGCCCTCTCCGATAAGAGCCGCTATCAAAAGATCATTCATCAAACAACCTCATCAATATGTTGCATGGGTTCGGCATCATCTTGTTCTTCCGCTTCTTGTTTTTTTCTATGCGGCGGTTTCTCCGGACGCCTGTCGTCTCTTTTAATTTTTTTGGGCTTTACGACTGAAAACGAGGGTAATACTGGCTGTATTTCTAGCATATCGGCCTCCCGTAACTGACATTGGAGCGAATAATAATCACTTGTCCATTTAATAATAGCAGTCATTTTACTTTATTGTTAACCGGTTCAGCATCATGGCGTCGCTGTCGGCTCCAAGTTTAATAACTTGGCCCGCTCTTCATCATTAGCGCCGTAACGGGCAAAAGCCTGCGCCATTAAGACCAGAACCACTCGCCTGTTCTTAAACCGCCCCTCCTCTGTCTTGTTATCGCCGATAGGATGAAATTCTCCATAACCGATCGCCGACAAACGGGGAGGAGCAATACCGTCTTGAACAAACTCATGCACAACACTGGTCGCCCGGGCTGATGACAAATCCCAGTTCGATCTGAATTTCAGGTTATCGATAGGAACATTATCGGTATGCCCCTCAATATTGATCATATTGGGCAATGGATTAATCACCTCGGCAATCTTTTTCAACACGGGTATCGCTTTTTTGGATAATTCCGCCTCACCGCTCAGGAACAGCATTTCGCTATTCATTTCCAGCTCTATCCAGTAGTCGTTTTTCTTGACTGAAACCAGCTTCTCATCGATAAAAGGCGCTAAAACCTGTTCTAATTGATCGGACACCTGGGCCAGCTGCTTTCTTTCTTTTAGTATTTCTTCACTCAGCTTCCGTCTTTTTTCGGCATCCGCCGTCGCGAGATTTTCCTGTGGAATGGGCTGTATGGTCGTTGGCAACGTCCCTATCTGAATAGGGTCAATCTGATTGCTCTGTTGCTCTTTATTTGAAAATGCTTCGCCTAATGAATCGGACAGCGTCTTGTACTTCCCTTCATTGACCGAGGAGATTGCATACATCACCACAAAAAATGCAAACAACAACGTTATGAAATCTGCGTATGACACCATCCATCTGTCATGATTATTAGTATTCGGTATACGCCTGTTCCTACGCCTAGCCATAGCCTAGTCTTTATACGCGTCATGCAGATAGCCGCCCAGTTTCAGCTTGATATTCCTTGGGTTTTCGCCGTCTGCAATAGAGATAATACCCTCTGACAACATTTCCCTGGCTTGAGTCAATGCAAGCACATGGTTTTTTAATTTGTTGGCGACCGGCAAAAAAATCAGGTTGGCTGAACCCACGCCATAGATTGTCGCGACAAAAGCCGTCGCTATCCCTTGACCTAACAGCTCTGGGTTAGTCAAGTTCTGCATCACATGAATCAAGCCCATCACCGCGCCTAGAATGCCGATGGTCGGCGCATAGCCGCCCATAGCCTCATACAACCCTGCCGCCTGTAAGCCCGTGCTTTGCTTGGAATCCATATCCAGATCCAATATGTCGCGGATGGCGTCGGAATCATTTCCGTCAACCAACAGCTGTAAACCTTTTTTTATAAACGGATCTTCTTCATCGGGTATCGTATTTTCAAGGCCTAACAAACCTTCCTTTCGCGCCAGAAGGCTCCAGTAAATCACCTTGTCAATTTGCGCCGAAAGGTCCACTTTTTCCGGCATTAACACCCACGAAAGCATTTTCATGCTCCTGACGAAAACGGCTGGTGGAAATTGTAAAAGCGTTGCCCCGAATGTACCGCCAAATACTATAATTAATGCAGGCACGTTCACCAACGACTCGATGTCGCCGCCATCCAGCACGATACCCAACAAAATCGCACCGACGCCGACAAGAACACCTGCAATACTTAAAATATCCATTTTTAGTGTTCAGGCAAACAGCTAAAAACCATCAATCGTTGGTCCATTCAGACATTCTTGAACGCAATCTCAACACGGCTTGAGTGCTGATTTGACTGACTCTGGATTCACTAATATTCAAAACTTCACCGATTTCGCGCAAATTAAGTTCTTCATCGTAATAGAGCGATATAACCAGGCGCTCACGTTCGGGCAATCCCATAATGGCGTTTGCCAGCGCCTGCTCAAAACTTTCACGGCTTAACGCGTCTGCCAGACCTTCTTCCTGATCCAGGGCTTCATCAAGATAATGGTCTCCATCTTGCGCCAGTTCTTCGATACTAAACACGCGGCAGCTGCTTGAATCCTGGAGAATGCGATTATATTCATCTATGGCTATGCCTAAATGCTCAGCCACATCGACGTCTCTCGCCTCGCGGCCGGTGCTGTTTTCGATTGTGCGTATGGCGTCGGAAACCATGCGTGATTTTTTATGCACGGAACGAGGCGTCCAGTCACTGCGTCTGACTTCATCCAGCATGGAACCCCGGATGCGGATACCGGCATAAGTATCAAAACTGGCACCCTGCGAGGCATCATAATTCTTGATGGCCTCCAGCAAGCCGAGCATCCCCGCCTGAATCAAGTCATCGACTTGAACGGAATCAGGCAGTCTGCTCAATAAGTGGTAGGCAATGCGCTTAACTAGCGGTGCATGCTGCATGACACGTTCATCAGTGCCTCCAGCCTGTACCGCAGTGTACATTGCCACACCGCTCATGCAACATCCTTCTGGGAACCGTACTGAATCATTCTTTCAATAAAAAATTCGATATAACCGCCGGCCTGGGATTTCAGCGGCCAACTGTCGATTCTTGCGGCAATTGTTTTCAGCGCGAGAGAGGCCTTGCTTCTGGGAAAGCCCATAACAACCGGCGTTTGTTTTTGAACCGATTTACGTAAATATTCGTCATAAGGCACTGCACCGGCAAACTTCAGGGTAACATCCAGATAACGGTCCGTTACTTTGCTTAATTTTTGAAATAACGCATGGCCTTGCTGAACGCTTTGGACCATATTGGTTATCACATGAAAATTAGACAAGCCATAATCCCGGTTAAGCAATTTAATGAATGCATAAGCATCGGTTAACGACGTCGGTTCATCGCAAACAACAACGATAATTTCCTGGCAGGCACGGGCAAAATTCACTACGCTTGCCGATATGCCGGCTGCGGTATCGACAATCAATACGTCTATATTTTGATCGATCTCGCTAAAGGCATGAATCACTGATGCTTGTTCAATCGTGGTCAATTCAGACATCTTCTGAATACCTGAAGCTCCGGGAATCACTCTCAAGCCTGCCGGCCCCTCCATCATGATTTCATTTAATGTTTTCTCTCCTGACAGCACATGGGAAAGGTTGAACTGGGGATACACGCCTAACAGAATATCAACATTAGCCAAACCCATGTCGGCATCCATTAACACCACATTCTGCCCCATTTGCGACAGGGCTATGCCGACGTTAACCGATAAATTCGTCTTGCCTACGCCACCTTTTCCGCTGGTAACGGCGATGACCCGAACAGGTTTAATTTTATTCATTTTTCTTATCCCGGCTGCTTGATCAGGTGGATTATGCATAGCCTTGCGCCGCCCAAGCTTCATTATTTACATCATTATAATCGCTTTCCTGATCCAACTCAGCCACACATTGTGCGATCAAAGTCCGTGCACAAGGGCTGTGCATGTCTTCAGGCACTTGCTGACCGTCGGCAATAAAAGACAACGGCAGGTTATTCTCTATGATTGAAGAAACCGCCGAACCAATCGTTGCCGCTTCGTCAAGTTTAGTCAAAATACTGGCTTGCGGTTCAAAAACTTGAAATGCATTGATAATTTCATTCATGGCCTTGTATTCAGTCGCAGCCGACATCACCAGATAGGATCTAATCGGTTGTCCGCTTTGTTGCAGAGTATTAATCTGCTCGGCCAGCTTCATATTACGTTGGCTCATACCGGCAGTATCAATCAAAATAAGGCGTTTGTCAGAAAAACCATCAATAAGATTGCGTAATTCGGCGGCACTGGACGCCACCCGAACCGGAACGTCAAGTATCCTTCCATAGGTATTCAGTTGCTCATGAGCGCCGATACGGTAATTATCGGTGGTAATCAAGGCAACCTGTCTTGGGCCGTGTTTTAAAATAAATTTGGCGGCCAGCTTGGCAATCGTTGTGGTTTTTCCTACGCCGGTAGGCCCTACTAACGCGGCGATGCCGCCGTGCTGCAGCAAGTCATCGTCAGCTACAGGCAACACTTTAGCCAGCAGCTCTTGAGCCTGGTTAAAAACAAGTTCAGGATCGGTGTGGTTGGCAAAGCGATTGGCAATTTTAACACTCAATTTCCTCGAAATGCTCATGCCGGCCAGACGCTGTAGCAAATCAGCCCTGACCGGGTTGGTTTGAGACACTGCGCCCCAACTGACGTTGGACAACTTGGAATCCATCGCGGATCTTAAAGATTTAAGTTCCTTGCTCATTTCCAATAACAAGTTATCCGACAGAGTGCTCTGTTTTTCAGCGGCTTCGCTTACAGGAGATGGACGAGAGGCGTAAACAGGAGCGGAAGCTTTGACGGGATGGCTAGGCCTTTCTTTTCCGGCGGGCTCAACCGGCTTGGATACTTTTGCTGTTTCCGGATTTCCGCGTAGATGCACTTTTTCCGCATAGCCCACATATTGGTCAATATTCCGGCGACCGCCAGGGATGGTGGAAGTGTCGGAATCGGTAAGGAACCGATTCGACCGACCGCCAGGGATGGTGGACGTATCGCTATCGGTAGGGAAGCGATTTTGCCGTATGGGAGCCCGCTCGGGCACGAAACCTTCCGCGCTTTGTTTTCTTTGACTGCTTAATACATGTAAACGGTTTTTTTCCGCCTCAAAATCAGGCAAATCAATTTTTCTGGTTTCCTGGTTGCCGGAAGTGTCGCGATACGGCCGCGCAGGAGGCTGTTGCTCTGCGGCCTGTTTTTGCAACTTGCTTTGAATCAGTTGCTCGTCAAAGTCCCGCGCTGCGACAATCTCAACGCCTCCGTCAACAGACTTGTTTGACATGATGACTGCGTCCGCGCCCAATTCCTCTTTAACCATTCGCATGGCTTGGCGTATATCTGCTGCGAAAAAACGTTTAATCTTCATAATTTAGCCCCATGTGCTATGTTCGTCGTCCGACTGTTGAAACCACTTTGATCTGGCGATCAGCAGGTATTTCATTGTATGCCAAGACATGTAATCCGGGAATTGAATGGCGAACGAACCGGGATAACCACGGACGGATATAAGAAGAAACCAGCAACACCGCCGTTTGTCCTTCCATTTCCATTTTTTGCATACTTTCCTGCAATGATGTATGCATTTGTTCTGCTAACCCTGGTTCGATCCCGACACCGCTTTCACCTGCCGTTTGCAGAGACTTATGCAACAACTGTTCCAACTCATGATCCAACGTAATAACCGCCAACTCCTCCTGCATGCCGCTGATTTCATGGATAATTAACCGGCCTAACGCCGCGCGCACCGCCGACGTCAAGATGTCGGGATCTTGACTTCTAAGTCCATACTCCGCCAAAGTTTCGACTATGCTGCGCATATCCCGGATAGGCACATGCTCTTGTAACAGGTTTTGCAGTACCTTGACCACCACGCCCAACGGTAATGTTTTCGGCACCAGATCCTCGACCAGCTTGGGCGCGGATTTAGCCAGGTTATCGAGTATTTTATGCGCCTCTTCATAACCGAACAATTCATGGGCATGCGACTGCAAAAGATGACTCAGATGGGTCGCCACTACAGTTCCCGGATCAACCACAGTATAGCCCAGGGTTTGCGCATGATCCTTCTGGTTGGGCTCTATCCAGACGGCCTCCAGGCCAAAGGCCGGATCTCGACATTCTTTGCCCTTCAAGGTGCCAAAAACACGCCCCGGATTAATCGCCATCTCCATGTCCGGCATGATTTCGGCTTCGCCTACGGTCACACCCATCAGCGAAATCCTGTAAGTTGTCGGACTTAAATCAAGGTTGTCCCGGATATGCACCGACGGCATTAAAAAACCCAACTCTTGGGACAGTTTTTTTCGAACCCCTTTGATACGAACCATCAGTTGCCCGCCCTGATTCTTGTCCACCAACGGAATAAGCCGATAACCTACTTCCAGGCCGACAACATCAACCGGCATCACATCATCCCAGCCCAATTCTTTAGTTTCAGGAGCGGACAGATTCTGAGCCAGCTCCTGCGGATAATCAACAGTGACCAGTTCAGCCGCTTTATGCTGCTTCTCGATTAAATAGGCGGAACCGGCTAAGACTGAAGCCAACAGGATGAAAACCACGTTAGGCATGCCTGGAATAATACCCAACGCGCCTACCACCGCCGCAGTCACGGTCAATACTTTGGGATTCGCAAATAGCTGCGCGGTAACCTGCTGACCGATATTTTGACCGGTACTGCCCACCTTGGTGACAACCAGCGCTGACGCCACCGACAACAGCAAGGAAGGAATTTGAGCGACTAAGCCGTCACCAATGGACAGTAAGACATAAATCTTTCCCGCCTCGGCAAAACTCAAGTCGTGTTGAAGAACACCAATGGCCAAACCGCCAATCATGTTCACAAATAAAATGATAATCCCGGCGATCGCATCGCCCCTGACAAATTTGCTCGCGCCGTCCATAGAGCCGTAAAAATCCGCTTCAGTGGCCACTTCGGCGCGCCGCTCGCGCGCTTCGTCCTGAGTAAGCAATCCTGCGTTCAAATCCGCGTCGATAGCCATTTGTTTGCCCGGCATCGCATCCAGCGTAAACCTGGCCCCGACTTCCGCAATCCGCCCGGCGCCTTTGGTGACGACCATGAAATTAATGATGATGAGTATGGCAAAAACCACCAGACCCACGGCAAAGTTGCCGCCAATAACAAAAGCGCCAAAGGCCTCAATCACCTTACCGGCCGCATCGCCGCCCTTATGCCCTTCAATCAATACGATACGTGTCGAAGCCACGTTCAGCGCCAGACGCAATATGGTCGCCAGCAGAATAACAGTTGGAAATGATGCAAATTCCAGCGGTTTAAGCGTATAAACAACGACCAGCAGGATGATTAATGAAAAAGCGATGTTAAAGGTAAAAAACAGATCGAGCACGAATGCCGGCAACGGTATTATCAGCATTGACAAGACCATGACGATAACTAACGGCGCACCCAGCTCGGCTTTGCTCAGCACACCCAGTGCTGCTTTTAATTTAGTAAAATCCATACCCTGTTAATCCTGTTTAAATTCGTCAGGCACTTTAATATCTCCCGGTGGCAATGGCGCTCGCCAATCATTTTCCTGAGCGGCTTTTAGCTGATAGACATAGGCGAGTATTTGCGCTACGGCCAAATAAAGCCCTTGCGGTATCTCTTTATCTATCTCGGTCGAATAATATAACGCCCGGGCTAAAGGCGGAGATGCCACGAGCGGCACATTGGCGCCTATCGCTACATTACGGATTTGGGCGGCTATCAAATCGACGCCCTTGGCGACCAGTTTTGGCGCGCTATTGGAATTCTGGTCATATTTTAAGGCCACCGCATAATGACTGGGATTGGTGACAATAACATCGGCTTTCGGCACGTCCGCCATCATGCGGTTTTGCGCCATATCCATTTGCATTCTGCGCTGACGCCCCTTCACTTCGGGACTACCCTCGGATTCCTTATGTTCATCCTTGATTTCCTGCAAGGTCATTTTCAGTTTCTTACTGTGTTCCCAAAGCTGATAAGGCACGTCAATCATCGCTATCACTACCAGCGAGGCGCTAAGCAGTAAAAAACACCTGCCTATGATATTCAGCGCATGCTCAACCGACTGTTCCAGCGACTCAGTGCCCAACCCCAGTAATTCACCGATAAAGGATCTGTACAAAACAACCGCGACGCCGAAGACCAATAAAATCTTCAGTAATGCTTTGAGCATCTCTATCAGTCCCCCCATAGCAAACAGCCGGGGTATGCCTTTAATCGGGTCCATTTTTTCCAGCTTGGGCGAAACAGCATCCCAGCTAAATATCCAACCGCCCAATGATATCGGAGCAATAATGGCGACAATAACCGTCAACCCAAGAAACGGCGCAATCAGCATAACGCTGTCAATCATATCCTGCTTAAAATGCAGTATGATGCTGTTTGGATCAAAAATGGTTTCGCGACTCAGTTGAAACTCAGACCGCATCATGCTTAACAGGTCTCTACCGATTTTCTCTCCCTGCATAAGCAGCATCGCGGCACTCGCTATCAGCATCGCAAATGTATTAAGCTCTCTGGAACGGGCAATCTGACCTTTTTTCCTGGCGTCTTCCAGACGCTTGCCTGTGGGTTCTTCGTTTTTTTCTTGATCTGAATCTTCAGCCATAATCTACAACCGCAACAACTGCCCGATCAAATCGTAGGATTCCGTCAATATCCCGGAAAATTGGTCCAGCACATCGGGTAATGTTTTCCAAACCAACAGCATTCCCAGCATCAAGGTTACCGGAAATCCTACCGAAAAAATTTGTAATTGCGGAGCCGCTCTGGCCGCCACTCCAAAAATGACATTCACCAGCAACAAACCGGCAATGATAGGCATAGACAACAATAGGCCTCCTGTGAACATCTTGCTGCTCCAGACGATAATTGACCAGATGCCCGCCTTATCTATGCCGTCAATACCAATAGGCAAGGTTTTAAAACTATCCAGCAGCATTTGTATCAATAACAAGTGCCCATCCAGACTGACAAAAATTAACGTAGTGGTGACGGTATAAAGTTGTGCAATCACCGGCACCTGCTGCCCGTTTTGAGGATCAACCATCATCGAAAACCCCAGCCCCATACTTAATGCGATACCTTGTCCTGCAAAAACGACCACTGCAAAAACCAACTGTAAAATAAATCCGCTCGTCAAACCGATCATAACCTGTGCAATAGCCGTCATAAATCCGGTGTAGCTGAACATTTCGACGGTAGGCAAGGGAGGGATTAAAGGCATGATGACCAGCGTTATGGCCACCGAAAGAATCAGCCTGACCCTGGCCGGCACGGATCGAATACTAAACAAAGGCATGGCTATAAACATCGTACTAATGCGCATCAACGGCCATATAAACAATGCCACCTGGCCGAGAATCTGCTCTTCGGTAAAGTTCAAAGGTTCAACCAATCAAATGCGGAATATCCCTGATCAAGCCTTGAAAATAATCAAGGAACATTTGCAGCATCCCCGGCCCCATAATCATCAAAATCCCCCCTATAACGATTACTTTGGGCACAAACGTCAACGTCGCCTCATTAATCTGAGTAGCCGCCTGAAACATCGCGATAATCAGGCCGACTGCCAAAGAGGGCAGCAACACCGGCGCAGTCAGCTTGATCGCAACGATCATCGCCTCCTGTCCAACCATGAAAATAGTTTCCGGTACCATAATTTACCTTTTGTTGCTATCAGCTAACATAAAAGCTTGCCGCCAACATTTCCATGATCAAAGACCAGCCGTCGGCAAGAACAAACAACATTATTTTGAACGGCAGGGAAATAACCATCGGCGACAACATCATCATGCCCATGGACATCAGCACGCTGGCGACCACCAAATCGATGATCAAAAAAGGCAAGAAAATCAAAAAGCCTATTTGGAATGCCGTTTTCAATTCACTGGTCACAAAAGCCGGCAGCAATAACGAAAACGGCACGTTTTCGGCTGACTGAAGCTCTTCTTTGCCGGAAATCCTGATAAACAATTCCAGATCAGACTCTCTGGTCTGTTTCAGCATAAATTGCCTGAACGGCTCGGAAGCCTTTTCAATTGCGGCGGTAACGTCAATTTTATCTTCCAGATAAGGCTGGACGGCTTCGGCATTCACCTTATCAAAAACCGGCATCATAATGAAAATAGTCAAAAACATGGACAAGCCTAATAACACCTGGTTGCTGGGCGCCTGTCCGGTTCCCAAAGCCGTTCGCAACAAACTTAGCACAATCATGATCCGGGTAAATGACGTCATGGTCAGCAGCAACGCCGGCAACACGGTTAACAAGGTCATTAACGCCAGAATCTGGATCGTTACCGCATAAGTCTGCGCGCCTTGCTTGCCCGTAGTCACGGTGACCGCTTCAATCCCCGCGGCGGCATAAGCAGGCGTTTCGATAAACAAAAAAACAATGCCTATAACCAGCAACCGAAACAACATGTTTTTAACCATCAGATCGTCCCTTCATCACTTGCATCAGCTTTTGCGCAAACCCGCTGTCCATACCCGTAGACGGCGATCCCTCCTGCATCCCCGCAGTCGCGTTCAGGCAATCTTCGCCCTCCAGCACATGCAAGGCGTCGATGCGCCCCGGAGTCACCCCCAAAACCAGCTGTTTTTTTCCGACCTGGAGCAAAATGACTTTTTCCCGCATGCCCAACGACAGGCCGCCGACAACACGCATTTTTCCTGCATTGTTGACCGTGGTCCCGCTTAACTTGCGCATGCCCCAGACACAGAGGAAAAAAAGACCCAAAACTATCAGCAGCCCCATGCTCCAATGGAGCATATCCCCGGAAGAAATTGTCCTGACTGTTTGTTTTTGAACACCAGCGTCCGGCGCTGCAAAACAAGCAGGAAACCACCAGAACAACACGCACGCGGCTATTATTTTTCCCGGCATCAGGCTAATCTTTTAACCCGTTCCGATGGACTTATGACATCGGTTAAGCGGATACCGAATTTATCATTGATCACTACCACTTCACCATGCGCTATCAGCGTGCCGTTTACCAACACATCGAGCGGCTCTCCCGCAAAACGCTCCAATTCAACAACCGAGCCCTGATTTAACTGCAAAAGATTTCTGATATTGATCTGTGTTCGGCCGATTTCCATGGAAATCGTAACCGGAACGTCCAAAATAACATCGAGATTAACCTCATCGCCTGAGGAGGCTGAGGACGATTTCTTATCTTCAAACTGATCATTAAACTCCTGAAATGCAGCGGCCTCAAAATCATCAACCGTTTCATCATCCTCAGGCGTATTTGGATATTCGCTCATCTTATTTCCCAACTTAATATTGTTACAATCAAACCCCAAACCGCATCGGGTTGATTCAAGACCTTACCTTATCAATAATCTGTATTGCGTAATTGCCGTCCGATATGCCGACCTTGCCTTCAAAAACAGGAATTCCTTCCGCTTTAAGCGTCACCGTGTCCGGCATGTCGATAGGTATTACATCTCCTTTTTTTAACCGCATAACGTCTCTTATGGTCATGTTTTTTTCGACCAGAAGACTGTTTATACTGACTTCCGCTCTCAATACTTCGCCACGCAATGCAGACTGCCAACTACCGTCAACCTCGCCGCTGTCGCTACTGATCGCATCCAGTAACTCCCGGATGGGTTCAAGCATCGCATAAGGCATCGCAATGTTGACATCGCCTCCCCCGCCTTCCAGTTCGACATGAATCGTGGAGATCACAATAATTTCTCCGGGCCCGATAATATTGGCAAACCGCGGATTGATTTCCGCACCCACATATTCAAAATCAAGCTCCATCACCGGCTTCCAGGCTTCTTTCAAGTCCTTGAAAATCATATCAATGATGATCCTGACCACCCGCATTTCGGTCGGTGTAAATTCCCTGCCTTCAGTCTGATTGTAGAATTGTCCGGCGCCGCCGAAAAAATTGTCCACCACCGTAAAAACCAGCCGCGGATCGATTACAATCAACGCCTTGCCGCGCAAGGGGTTAAACCTCACTATCGTTAGATTAGTGGGAACCAGCAGCCCTTGTATATATTCAGAAAATTTTTGGACCTGGATGCCTGATATAAAAATTTCCGCCGAACGGCGCAAGAAATTAAATAACGAAATACGGATAAATCTGGCGAATCGTTCATTAACCATTTCCAGGGTCGGCATACGCCCCCGAACAATTCTTTCCTGGCTGGCAAAGTCATACTCCCTGACAACGCCTTTTTCATGGAATTCTTCGTCGCCCGCTTCGGAATAAAACTCGGACTCATCCTCTGTTTCAATATCTCCGTCGCTTACACCGTTCAGCAGCGCATCGATTTCCGCCTGTGAGAGTAAATCACTCATAAGTTATTGCATTACAAATGAAGTAAAGAATATTTCATCAACCTTGCCCTTCCCTGCCATTTTCACCAGAACGGCGGTCACATCATCTAATATGGCTTTACGCAGCATCTCTTTTCCCTCGCCGGTGTTTAACACGCCGCTGTCCTGCCCGCCAATCAGCATTAACAGATTATTTTGTATCATGGGTTCATTTTTCTTCAAAACGTCAATAGTTTCGGCGCCTTCAACCAACATAGATATCGTAATTCGCCCATGTTTCACTGCCGACCCCTTGGGGAAATCGATAACAAGAGGCTTACTCATATCAAAATAGAGTTTTTCTACATGAACTGCGGTGTCATCCTCATGTGCAACTTTTTCCCCTTTAGACGAATCCCCTTTCATAAGAAAGTAAGTGCCGCCTCCCCCCGCAGCTAATAAAATCAATGCGGCGGCAATTATAATAATAAGTTTTTTAGGAGATTTCTTTTCCTCTCCGTCTTCTTGCTCAAGTTCAGCCATGTTGCAAACCCTCCAGTTTTTATTCCTTTAAACAAGCAATTTAAGGACCATAAAACAATAACTCACACATAAACAATTTCTTATATTTCAACCACAATCCGCTCAAACCTGTAACTAGCACTAATGAACAGCCGAATGCTATCATGAGCCCATATCAGAAAACCGAATCATACAAGAAAAAAGATCCTTTTAAAAGAATAAGATAGGAATGCTTGTAAATGTTAATAATTAACTACATCCAGTGTCACTTATAAGTCTCGAATAGTTAAGCAAATAAGTACACGCAAGGACAGCAACCTTAAAATATGAAAGCGTCATAAAATCGACACCCCTACCAGGAAAAATAAAAATGCCCTTAAAAACCAAGCTACCTGGACAATTCATTGTATTGATGACCGGCGACATTAATCACTTATCATTAAAACGCGACCGTCAAAACATTACTGTAGCCAGCGAACATAATGACATTTTAACACTCATAGCAACGACTCAATTCGACCTGATATTGCTTGACTTGACTGTAGGTGATTCGGCCGCGTCGGCACCTAACCGGCTCCATCCCCGTCAGTCGGAACTTATCGCCCGCATCAAACACCCTCTCGGCATAAACAACAAAACGCCGGTGATCGCTATCACTGACCCGGCAGAGGAATCCCAGCGCGAGAAACAATATCCGATGGAATTTGATGGCTGGCTGATCAAACCCATAACAGCAGAACGGCTTAATGAAATTATAGATATTTGGCAAACAAAAGCTCTGGCTTTGGGTTATATCCACATAATCCTGAATAAAACCAAAAACAACCGGCCTCTTGCTTTAACCATTTTTGAAAAGTTGTTCAAGGAACTACCCTTGCAAATCGTTCACATTAAAGATGCGCTGGAAAACGGTCAATACGATCTTGCCCGTGAAATCACCCACAAACTGAATGGCTCCGTGAGTTTTTGCGGGTTAATGGATATTCAGCAGCCGGCAAACGATCTGGAAAGCTGCCTGTTAAACAATAATTATGCAAGCACGCATCAACACTTTCTGACGCTGCAACAACGCACCTTAAATTTTACAGTCCATCAAAAAGCCATCATGGAAAATATCGACAAAACCTAGCCCCATAAAAAAAGCCCATAAAGGGCCTTTTTTATGCCAAACAAATATCCGGTTTTAGTCCAACTCGTCAAGTAACGCTTGGGCTATCTTTTTCTGTTCGACTGTACCCTGATCAAGTACCTCCCTGGCAATATCCTTGGCCGCATCCGCATCACCCATATCGACATACGCTTTTGCCAGATCCAATTTAGTTTCCAACTCGTCCATATCGGTAAGATCAGAAACTCCAAATTCGTCATATGGATTCGAACCCTGTCCGCTTGCCGTTAGAGGCAGATCCAGATCAAAGTTAAAGTCAAAATCGCCGTCCGAATCGTCATGAAAATCTAATAACCTGTCCGCAGCAAAATCAACATTCTGGCGACTCTTATCTCCACGTTCTAAAGCACTAAAATCAAGATCGTCGATTTTTTTTGTTTCCGCATTATTGGCGCTGAAATCAAATTCATACGATTCAAATTCCTGCTTTTTGTCGACTGCATTCGTTCCTGCTAACGTTATATCCGATAAAACACTGGATGCTGCAACATCTTTACCGATCTTGTCTGATTCTTTGGCCTCCATTGAGAATGAACTTAAATCGAAATCAAAGTCTTCCAACTGCGTACCGGAAGCCGTGACATTTTTTCCCGCATCATCCGCTTCTTTGCTGTCCATCGAAAATGAATTTAAATCGAAATCAAAGTCGTCTATCTGCACGCCTGAAGAGGCGCCTGCCTGCGCACTGGAAGCTATGACGCCCTTTTCCGCTTCATCTGCTTCTTCGTCGTCTATCGAAAATAAACTTAAATCGAAATCAATATCTTCCGGCTGCGTACCGGAAGCTGCGACATTTTTTCCCGCTACATCCGCTTCTTTGTCGTCCATCGAAAACGAACTTAAATCGAAATCAAGGTCTTCAGACTGCGTACCGGAAGCTGTGACATTTTTTCCCGCCTCATCCGCTTCTTTGCCGTCCATCGAAAACGAGCTTAAATCAAAATCTATGTCTTCGTTGTTCCGTTGTTGATCAACAAAAGAATCATCTTTAACTTTATCAAAAGCCGATACGTTGCTTTTCGACTCAACTGTTTCCTTAACAACGTTTTCACTGAGTGACGCCCCAAAAGAAGCCGCTTCAGTATATGTACTTTCCTTGTTGGGCCTATCATCTCCGGCGACGATACTCACATCACCCTGTTCATCAGCGGCATCATCCGCCGTCACTGTAAACAGATCATTTCCGGAAGAAAACAATGGCGAATCAGGACAAATCTCACGTCCCATTTCAGCTGCTTGCTCCCAAAACTCAACCTCATTCCGTTTGCCTGCCTCCGCCAGTTCATTGGCATAGGCTTCAAAAGCAGTTTTGTTTTCGTTAGCGTAAAAAATTTCCAGCAACTTCAATTTACATTCATCGCGACCCGGCTGATCTTTAATGGCCTGCCGTATTAATTCTTCAGCCTGCTGATAACGGCCATAAGCAAGATACACATCGGCCTCGGATATCGGATCAATTTCCCCTTGATCGGTATCGAACGAATCAAAATCACTCGGTGTAAATTCACTTAAGAAAGAACTTTCTCCGACTGTGCCCGCATTATTAGTCACACTATCTTCGATAACCGGCACAGAAAAATTTTCATCAATTTCAGGTGTTTTAATCATCGTGGAGGCAAACATACTCTCGGTATTCGTTTCCTCATCAACTTTGCGTTTTCGCCACCAAAGCCAACCAATCAGCGTTAAAATTATCGCTCCGCCACCACCTACCCCCAAAGAGTACAGGTCAGATGAACTGTCTGCTATCGGTTGAACCGGTTGAACTGACTGCACTGGCGGAGCTGGTTGAGCTGGTTGAGCTGGTTGAGCTGGTTGAGCTGACTGCGCTGGCGGAGCTGGTTGCTCCGACTCAACCGGTTGAGGAGCCGCTTGTTGGGAAGCGGGTACTGCTTGCTCCGCTGGTTTGGCTGACACCGACGGTTCTTGAACAACAGGATTTACCTGCGGCTGGTTCTGCAAAGCCGCCAGCTGTTGGTCCTTTAAAGCAATCAACTCCTGCATCATCGCCAGTTGTTTTTCCAGCACTGCAATCCTGCTTTGTATCTCGTCGCCTGTCGGCGCGGCTTCGTTTACCCCCTCGGCCTTACCTTTAACTGCATTCGACACATCGGCTGTTTTCTTTTCAGCGCTTACCTGCTCATCCACCGAAGCAACAACTGCATGATCGGCAACCGCCGATTTGGTCGGGGCAACCAGCGTTAACTGCTTATCGACAGCCCCTTCATCTCGGCTCGGGGCAGGTTTTTTCTTTGCTGTTTCAGCGTGAACTGGAGCCGCGTGATTTTTCCAGGCTTTTGTATGCCGGTTGAATTCTTCCAATGCCTGATTCCGCGATAATTTCAGAACAGCCTCTCTTTCAGGAATCTTAAGCATTTTTCCAGCCGTTAATGCATAAACATTCCCCTTATAGAATGCATGAGGATTTGCCTCATAAATCGCCATCATCATTTGTTCTACGGAAACGTCGCTCTGTCCTCTTGCGCGTTCGGCCACGCTCCAAAGCGTATCATTTCCAAGTGTAGGGCCATATTCGCCGTCAACGCTTCGCCCATTTGCATACGCCTGACGTTGAGGCGTAGCAACCGGCGGTTGCGCATAGCTGTCAGTACTGGTTGAAACTGGAATAGTTGCTTGGTTATAAACTGCAGGAGGATCTACTAATACGGTAAATTCACGATACAAATTGCCTTTGGGCCAGCTGACTTCGAGCAGGAAATCCAAAAAAGGTTCTTTTAACGCTTCCTTCGAAGTCAGCTTAATAACCACGGAACCATTAGGATGGGTAATGGTTTCAAATTTAATTTTCGACAGAAAATAGTTCCATGTCACTCCCGCCTCATTAAATTTTTCAGGCGGGGCTAAATTGACCTTGATGTCGGATACGTTCTCTCCTGACAATGCTAATGAAATTTCAGCATCCAGATTTTGATTAAGAGCCGAATGCAATTTAATCTCGCCAATCCCTAACGAATGGCCGCTAGCAGGCGCCAGTAACGACACAACCGCTAACGTTTTAGTTAACAAACGCACCTTGCTCTTCTTTACAATAGTTACCACAGTTTCTTACCGCATCCAGTCAAATATGTAGACAAGCTTAGCCTAGATGTATTTTTTTACCAGCACTTCGGCTATTTGCACACTGTTTAGTGCCGCGCCTTTTCGGACATTATCGCCCACCACCCACAAGTCGATTCCTTGAGGATGGGATATGTCTTCCCGGATACGCCCTACAAACACATCATCATGGCCTGACGACTCGGTCACCGCCGTTGGGTAACCGCCGTCCTTACGCTCATCCATAACCGTCACGCCGGGCGCTTTCCCAAGCAAAGCCCTTACTGTAGCTACATCAATCTTTTTACGGGTCTCAATATGCACAGCCTCGGAATGGCCGTAAAAAACCGGCACCCTCACTGCGGTTGCATTAACCAAAACACTGTCATCACCCAGAATTTTGCGGGTTTCCCAAACCATCTTCATTTCTTCTTTGGTGTAGCCGTTATCCATGAATACATCAATCTGCGGCAATACGTTAAAAGCGATCTGTTTAGGATAGACGTTTGTGATAATGGGCTGCATGTTTAAAAGGCTGGTCGTTTGCTTAACCAGCTCTTCTATGGCTTCCTTACCGGTTCCCGAAACAGCCTGATAGGTGCAAACATTGATGCGTGCTATCCCCACTGCATCGTATATGGGCTTTAGCGCCACCAACATCTGGATAGTTGAGCAATTCGGGTTGGCGATAATCCCGCGATTTTTATAATCGGCGATTTTTTCAGGATTGACCTCCGGCACCACCAGTGGAATATCGTCGTCATAGCGAAACTGCGAGGTATTATCGATAACAATGCAGCCGGCTGCGGCAGCCCTTGGCGCATATTCAGCCGAAACAGATGCACCCGGTGAAAATAAACCGATTTGCGCTTTTGAAAAATCAAAGGTAGCCAAGTCCTGCACGACTAAAGACCCGCCCTTAAAAGGTATTCTTTTACCTGCCGAGTTGCTGCTGGCCAACGCATAAACCTCGCCGACAGGGAAATCGCGCTCTTCCAGAATAGACAGCATGGCTTCACCCACCGCGCCGGTAGCGCCAACCACAGCAACGTTATATAGCTTGGTCATCTCTTACCCACCCTTCTGTGCAACTGAAAAAACATGGCCCACATAACTATCAACCGGTAAAACTGCAACTTTCTTTGTCATTAACTTTAAAAACCTTTAATTCTGAAATTTAAATACCTTTGGGAGAGGGATCGATAAAACCATCATCCCAGAACAGCAAAAACTTTTTTAGTGATTTCATCGACACTGCCGACTCCGGCTATCGAACTAAACTTGACCTGTTGTCCCGGCGCCGAATAAAACCCTACCAATGGCTTAGTCTGCTCATGGTAAACGCTGAGCCGTTTGCGTACGGTTTCTTCTTTATCATCGTCACGCTGAATCAAGGGCTCGCCGGTCACATCGTCGAGTCCCTCGACTTTTGGCGGATTAAACTCGACATGATACGTGCGGCCGGATTGCAAATGCACCCGTCTGCCGGCCATACGTTTTACAATTTCCTCATCCTCCACGACGATTTCAATAACCGTATCGATGATAACGCCCATTTCGTTCAAACCTTCAGCCTGGGCAATCGTGCGGGGAAAGCCGTCCAGCAAAAAACCGTTAGCGCAATCGGCTTGTGCAATGCGCTCTTTGATCAATCCTAAAATAATGTCATCGGAAACCAGGCCGCCGGCATCCATCACTTTTTTTGCCTCAACGCCCAGGGGTGTTCCTTCCCGCACTGCGGCCCGCAACATATCGCCCGTTGAAATTTGCGGAATAGCGTATTTTTCAGTAATAAATTGAGCTTGAGTTCCTTTGCCGGAACCGGGGCTCCCTAACAGGATGATGCGCATAACTAACTCCATTGTGTCGATAAGACAGATTTAGACTCTAAAAATGATACTCGTGCAGGTCAGATTAGCTTAATTAAGACCTGCAAAGCCAAACAAAAACGTAGCCGGTTATTCTATAACACATCAAATTTTATCTCTTGTAAAAATGCGTTTATTTCCCTATTCTTACCCAGCTTTTTACATTAATCGGGAGAATAATAATGCGTGTTGAAGATTTAATGACTTCAAAAGTATTCACAGTCGAACAACACGATTTGATTGATCGTGTCTTTTTCTTAATTCATTACGAAAGAATCCGCCACTTACCCGTCGTTGAAAAAGGCAAAGTTATCGGTATTGTATCCGACCGGGACCTGTACAAAGCCCTTGGCCCCAAAAGCAACTCTAATGCAATTGAAGCGGCAACCGGCACAGGCGCTGCAGAACTGCATGTGATCCCGAAAAAAGTGCAACATATCATGCACCGCGGAGTGATAACCGTTAGCCCTGAAACCTACGCATCGGAAGCGGCTGCAAAAATGGCCGAAAATAAAATCGGCGCATTGCCCGTCGTCGATAAAGACAACAAACTGGTCGGCATTTTATCTTCCACCGACATACTCCGCGTTTTTTCAAAGATCGAAAAAGCAAGCGAAGAAAGAGAGAAAAGAATCGTAGCCGGCACCAGTCATAAATAAAAAACTATAAACTTGTGTCCCCCAAAAGCCCCCAGGTAACGGGGCTTTTTTGTTTTAACCGGCAACAACCATGACCCACAAAAACCTTCAAGACCAAAACGTTATAGCCGCGACACAAGCCTGGTTAAAATCCGTGATCATTGAATACAGCATCTGTCCGTTCGCAAAGCGTGAACTGGAACGAGGCAGTATTTGTTTCAGCGTCAATCACGACACGGAAATTGAACAATGCCTGGTGCATCTGGTACGTGAATGTGATCGGCTGGATACCGAACCCGGCATTGAAACCACGTTGCTGATTTATGCGGATGCGTTTGCAGAATTCGACGACTATCTGGATTTCCTTGAAATCGCCGAATCTCTGTTGACTGAACAAGGCTATGAAGGCACTTACCAGCTGGCAAGCTTTCATCCCGATTACTGTTTTCAAGGCGCGGAGCCGGATGACGCTGCAAATTACACCAACCGCTCCCCCTACCCCATGCTGCATCTGCTGCGGGAAACCAGCATAGAACGTGCCGTAGCCGGCCACCCTGATACTGAAAGCATCCCGCAACACAATATTGAGTTAACCCGGAAACTCGGACTGGCCAAAATGCAGATTTTATTGGCGGCGTGTTATGGTTAGCCGATAACGCGCGAATCGGTCTTGCCGCTTAAAGCCTTCTAACTCTTTAGCACATGTCGCAACGGACATGAAACAATCCGTTTGCCCCGAACCTGGCTAAATTACTTAACTTCTTCTTTTGCTAAATCAGTTTCAACTGCAACTTCGGTTTCTTCGTTTACAGAACCGTCTTCATCGGCCTGCGCTTTATGTTCAATAATGCTTTCAGATTCGTCCTCTTTAAGCACAACTTCATTTTTTTCGTTTACCTCTGTATCGGCAACAACAGCTTGAGCTTCAGCGGCAAACGGGTTCTTCGCAATATCATCTGCACCGACTTCGATTTTTTCATTCGCTGCCGCATCCTCGACAGTTGCCTTCTTAACTTGCGCAACCTCTTCCGGTTCTTTATTTAAAGTCTCCATAAAGGCGACGAACCAGTCCTGATTTTTAACGCCATCAAGATCAGGGTCTGCAAGAATATCGGCCTGAACCGGCAGACTGCCCTTTCCTTTAGCTATTTCCAGCGCATTCAGGCAAGCCTCTTTTTCGCCCCGCAAACCGTAAATGCAAGCCAGATTATAAGAAGCCGATCCGGCCTGGATAGCATTAGCTTTTTCAAAATAGTTTTTGGCTCTTCCATACAAACTATCATTGGAGTCAACCGCCTTAACCCGAGCCAATTCCATATAAGCGACACCGCCATCGATTGCCGCGCCAAGGTAGGCGGGCTCAATAGTCAGGCAAAACGAGAATTTGGCAATGGCATCCTGATAAAGCTTGGCCGCCTGCTCGCTCGACTTGGTTCTCGCCTGATGTAGCAAAGCAAATCCCCAGTTATATAAAGCCTCCGCAATCACCGGTTCGTTAGATACGACATCGGCGTAATCCTGATAGACTGTTTTAAATAACTGATCGGCCTTACCCCCTTCACTGTTGCGCGCCTCCGTTGTTTGCTTGATAGCGGCTTTCAACTTGGATTTCTTTGTTATTGACTCAAAAAACGACATGATTTATCTCTCTTGACTTAGTAATTTATAATCGCAGGCTATAGAATAACAGCTGGCCTGATAACGACACCATTCAAAATGTGTGAATAACACATTACCGGCGCACAATAAAGGAAAAACAATGTACGAATCAAACGGTTGTGAGCTCGCCAGAGAAAAAGTAAATCTGGAAACATCACAAATTGCCTGGAAGGAATTACAACGCTTTTTTGCAAGCGGCTCGGCGGTATTTGTCGCCCCGGACCTGGATTTAGTCGATGTGGCCTACCAATTTTCGATCGACAATAAAGATCAGGTTGCGTTATGGATGCAAAACAATCAGCTTGCCCTGGTATCCGACCAGCAGGCAATTGACTGGCTTGAGACAGATGCAGTTGTTTGGGCTGTTGTAGTGAAACCCTGGATACTGGTTCAGAAGTAAACCACCGCGCTTGTTGGCGGTGAAGCCCGCAGGATAGTTCTATCAAATTTGACCACTCACACCCGGCTTTCAGGAGATAACATGCCAAAACCCGTCACCCCTTTATTGGCGGCCGATATTTTAATCGAGTTGTCCGACCAGCCTGACCGGCCCTTTGTGTTGATCGAACGCGCCTATCCGCCTTACGGCTGGGCGATACCGGGCGGTTTTGTGGACATTGGAGAGACCATAGAACAAGCCGCTATTCGTGAAGCCAAGGAAGAAACCTGTCTGGATATTACCCTGACGGCTTTACTGGGACTCTACTCCAATCCCGAACGCGACCCGCGCAACCATACCGTCACCGCCGTCTATATTGCCGAAGCCGTAGGAATGCCGCGAGCTGCCGATGATGCAAAGAATTTCGGCATTTTTACTTTCGACAATCTTCCCGCTGTACTGGCATTCGACCATGCCCAGGTTGTGGAAGATTACCGGAATTACCGCACGGCCGGAAAAGTTACGCCGCTGCGGGTTTGATAAATAGTTAAGTAGTATTGGCAGAGCGATTATTCATCATCCATCATAGGCGGACAGCTGCAAAACACATGGCGGTCGCCGTAAACATTATCGATACGCCCGACCGGCGGCCAGTATTTATCGTCATGCTGGTCGCCGGTCGGAAAAAACGCCTGCTGTTTCGAGTAAGGCAGCGTCCATTTTTCCAGCAGCAAGCGGTGGGTATGCGGCGCATTATGCAGCAGGTTGTTTTCGGCGTCGGCAGCGCCGGTTTCTATGGCTTTGATTTCCTCACGGATGGCGATTAATGCGGCGCAAAAACGGTCGATTTCAGCTTTATCTTCGCTTTCCGTGGGTTCTATCATCAAGGTGTCGGCGACCGGAAACGACACGGTCGGCGCATGAAAGCCGTAATCGATCAGGCGTTTGGCGATGTCTTCGACAGTGACGCTGCAGGTCTTTTTAAACACATGGCAATCGATAATGCATTCATGCGCCACCCAGCCGTTTTTACCGGTGTATAAAATCGGGTAATGCGGCGCCAGGCGTTTGGCGATGTAATTGGCATTCAGGATCGCGGTCAGGGTCGCGCGTTTTAACCCGGCAGCGCCCATCATCGCGATATACGCCCAGGAAATGGTGTAGATGCTGGCCGACCCCCAAGGCGCGGCGGACACCGTGCCGATGGTGCCGTGTTCGCCTTTGGCCGGATTGACGCCCTCGACTACCGGATGATCGGGCAGGAACGGAGCCAGATGCGCGCCGACGCCTATCGGGCCGACGCCGGGACCGCCGCCGCCATGCGGGATGCAGAAGGTTTTATGCAGATTAAGATGAGCGACATCGGCGCCGATCTTGCCGGGACGGCTCAAACCCACCAGCGCATTGAAGTTCGCGCCGTCCAGGTAAACCTGTCCGCCGTGCCGGTGGACCAGGTCGCAGATTTCCCGAAACGCCTGCTCGAACACGCCGTGCGTGGACGGATAAGTAATCATCAACGCAGCCAGGGTATCTTGATATTCGGCTGTTTTCGCGCGCAAATCATCCAGGCTGACGTTGCCGTTTTCATCGCAGGCGACGACCACGACCTTAAGCCCCGCCATCGTCGCGCTGGCCGGGTTGGTGCCGTGCGCGGAAGCGGGTATCAGGCAGATGTTGCGCTGCGGCTGGCCCCTGACTTCATGGTATTTGCGGATGACCAGCAGGCCGGTGTATTCACCCTGGGAACCGGCATTGGGCTGCAAAGAAAAAGCATCGAAGCCGGTCAGGTCGCACAGCATATCTTCCAGCTCGGCAAACATCTGCTGATAGCCGTGGGTCTGGTCCAGCGGCGCGAACGGGTGCAGCGCATTGAATTCATAATAGGAAATGGTCTGCATTTCTGTCGCCGCATTAAGCTTCATCGTGCAGGACCCCAACGGTATCATCGAACGATCCAGCGCTATATCGCGTCTGGCCAGCCTTCGCATATAGCGCATCATTTCGGTTTCGGAATGGTAGCGGTCGAACACCGGATGTTGCAGGATTTGGTCGCTCCGCAGCAAAGAGTCCGGGATGCATTCGCCGACTGTACCATCCAACACATTGATGTCGGGCAGATCGTCCGTGGCGGATGCAAAGACCAGCCAGACATCTCTCAAGTTTTCCCGCGTTGTGGTTTCATCCAGGGAAATGCCGATATGGTCCGCATCGATAACGCGCAGGTTGATATTGGCTTCTGTGGCCTGGGCTACGATGCGTTTTGCCCGGTTCGGGGCGCTGATAACCAAGGTGTCGAAATAACACTCGCTAAGCACCTGATGCCCCAACCGGGCAATGCCCGCCGCCAAAATTTGCGCGTAACGATGCACCCGGCCTGCAATCAACCGCAGGCCTTCCCGGCCGTGATAAACCGCATAAAATCCGGCGATCACAGCCAACAGCACCTGAGATGTGCAGATATTGCTGGTGGCCTTGTCCCGGCGGATATGTTGCTCGCGGGTTTGCAGCGCCATGCGCAAGGCCGGCTGTCCGTGGCTGTCCTTGGACACCCCGATAATGCGGCCGGGAACCGAGCGTTTGTATTCGTCCTTGGTCGCAAAATACGCGGCATGGGGACCGCCGTAACCCATCGGCACGCCAAAACGCTGGGAATTGCCGACCACTATGTCGACGCCGAATTCGGCAGGCGGTTTAAGCAACACCAGCGCCAACAAATCCGCCGCGACCGTGACCAACGCCGATTTGTCCTGGGCTATCGCGGTGACGGCCGCCAGGTCTCTTATTTCACCATTGCAGCCGGGATATTGCACCAGCAAAGCGAAAAAATCACAGCGTTCCAGATCGAGATAAGGGTCGCCGACGATAACGTCATAACCCAGGGAGCGGGCGCGGGTCTTGATTACCGCTATGGTCTGAGGATGGCAGTCCTGATCAACAAATATACTGTTGGCAGCGCTCTTGGATAAGCGCCGCGACATCGCCATGGCTTCCGCCGCCGCCGTACCCTCATCAAGCAGCGAGGCGTTGGCAAGCGCCATGCCGGTCAGGTCGATAATGACCTGCTGAAAAGTTAACAACGCTTCCAGCCGGCCCTGGCTGACTTCGGCCTGGTAAGGCGTATATGCGGTATACCAGGCAGGGTTTTCCAGCACATTGCGCTTGATCACCGCAGGCATAATAGTGTCGTAATAACCCATGCCGATCATCGAGGTGAACACTTTATTGCGTTCGCGCATTTTACGCAGATGCTTGATCACCGCGCGTTCACTGATCGTTTCGGTCAGCCTTAACGGCTCATGATTCAGGATATTGGCCGGGATGGCTGCATCGATAATATCTTCCAACTCGTTCAAGCCCAGCTCTGTCAGCATCGCTTTGATTTGCTGGGGGTTGGGGCCGATGTGCCGGTTGATAAAATTACCGCGCATTTCCAGTTGGGCCAAGCTGAGGCGAGATGAAGTCATAATTTGTACCTACTCGGCAGTTAGAAAAAAATAGGTTTATCTAAGGTAGCGGTGGGGAACAAAAGGCAATGGAGTCACGGAAACTGTAATCCTGTGGTCACGAACCATCGTGCATAGAGGGTTGCCTAATTCAACGGTATACGGGTCTAGCAACGCCATAGCAATCGGCCGACCCAAACTGGGAGAAAAACCGCCGCTGGTAACATAGCCTACGGCGATAGCTTCGTTACAAATTACACTCCCTTCCCGCACCGGTATTTTGCTATCGACCAGCAAACCGACGCGGATTTTTTCTGAACCATATTGCATCTGAGCCAGAATTTTGTCGGCTCCGGGAAATTGGTCATAGCCTTTTTTAATCAGCCACTGGAGACCTGCCTCTACCGGTGTAATCGATTCATTGATTTCATGACCGTACAGGCATAGACCCGCTTCCATGCGCAAGGTGTCTCTGGCCGCCAGGCCTATAGGCTCAACATCGTCCTCGGCCAGCAGCAGACGGGCAAGTTGTTCCGCATAATTATTGCCCACCAGAATTTCAAAGCCGTCTTCGCCGGTATAGCCGCTACGGCTGACGTTACATTTTATGCCGTTGATATATGTGCCACAGGCTTGCATAAAGGAAAGTTCAGCGGCTTGTGCGGAAAATTTTTTCATGACCGATGCGGCTGCAGGACCTTGCAAGGCAAATAAAGCCTGCCCCGTCAGTTCATTAAAACAACACCGGCCGGATAACTGGCTATAAAAGTACTTAAAATCTTTGTCTTTGCAGGCGGCATTCACAATAATCATCAAGCCCGACTCAATGCGGGTAATGACGACGTCGTCGATAATCCCGCCATCGCTGTTAGTGAACACCGTATATTTCTGCTCGCCGGGTTTAAGCCCGGCAATGTCGCTGACTATCAGCTGTCCAATTTCATGAACCGCATCATCGCCCAAAATCAGGCACTGCCCCATGTGGGAAATATCGAAAAAACCGGCATGGCTGCGGCAGTGCAGATGTTCGTGCAGCGTACCTTTGCCGTATTGCACCGGCATAAGGTAACCCGCAAACGGCACCATTTTGGCACCCAACTCAAGATGAAGATTGTAAAGCGACGTCTTTTTCAGCATGTAGTTTTATCTTGGCGTGTAAGCAATACACTAGTGTAGCCATTTGTTTGATTATTTACCACGGACAGCGTAAAGAACATGAAGAAAAATCCGACAACTCCGATCCAGCAATAACACGGATTACGCGAAGTTCCAGCCAAGTTGCTCGCCAGTCATTTGTTTTAGTTTTTTAGATTAAAGCCATAGCTTGTATAATCCCCGATTTGTTTCGGCTTGATCATCTTGCTGCATTCACTTCTTATTTAATACCTCAGAGAACTCTATGGCGCTGTATTGTGGAATCGTCGGTTTACCCAATGTTGGAAAATCAACCTTATTTAATGCATTAACCCGTGCGAAAATCGCGGCTGAAAATTACCCTTTCTGCACCATCGACCCGAATGTAGGCGTAGTCCCCGTGCCTGATCCCCGGATGGATAAGCTGGCGGAAATTGTAAAACCCGAGCGCACACTGCCGACAACGATTGAATTTGTGGACATCGCCGGCCTTGTTGCGGGCGCATCAAAAGGCGAGGGTTTAGGCAACCAGTTTTTAGCTAATATTCGTGAAACAGATGCAATAGCTCATGTTGTACGCTGCTTTCAGGATGACAACGTCATCCATGTCGCCGGAAAAATTGATCCACTCTCCGACATCGAAGTCATTAATACGGAATTGGCGTTGGCCGATATGGCTTCCGTTGAAAAGGCCCTGTTACGTGCGAGCAAAGCAGCCAGAACCGGCAATAAAGACGAGCAGGCAAAAAAAGACGTGCTGGAAAAAGTTTTCAAGCAATTGGACGCAGGGGAACCTGTGCGAACCTTGCCTTTAACCGAGGATGAAAAAGCCCTGTTTAAGGATCTGTGTTTAATGACCCTCAAGCCCGCCATGTACATTGCCAACGTTCAGGATGACGGTTTCGAGAACAATCCGTTACTGGATAAAGTGAGAGCGCTGGCCGACAAGGAAGGCGCCATGGTAGTGCCGATCTGCGCGGCGATAGAGGCGGAAATAGCCCAACTGGACGAAGAAGAAAAGAAAGAATTCCTGGATGACCTGGGACTGGAAGAACCCGGCTTAAACCGTGTCGTAAGAGCCGGATACAAGCTGCTGAACCTGGCTACCTATTTTACGGCGGGGGTAAAAGAAGTCAGGGCCTGGACTATCCCTGTAGGCGCAACAGCACCCCAGGCGGCCGGTGTAATTCACAGCGATTTTGAAAAAGGCTTTATTCGCGCCGAAGTCATCGCCTATCAGGATTTCATCGATTATAAAGGTGAACAAGGCGCGAAAGACGCCGGAAAATGGCGGCTTGAAGGCAAAGATTATATCGTTAAAGACGGCGACGTCGTGCATTTCAGATTCAACGTTTGACAAAGCAAGAGCGGGTATTTATAATTCCCGCTCTTCAAAAGACCTGTCCAAATGGCGATGTAGCTCAGCTGGTTAGAGCACGGGATTCATAACCCCGGGGTCGGTGGTTCAAGTCCACCTATCGCCACCATACAAATCAAGCGCTTAGGTGAAAACCAAGTGCTTTTTTTATGCCAGAATTTCTCCGTGGCGCACTCTTGGCGCACTTCTAAAAAAACAACCGCAACACTTGCCTGAATTTTAGGCGCAGCTCAGCCGCAATGCTTAATTAAATATAGGCAATAAAAAACCCGCCGTAGCGGGTTTGGGTATGCGCATTGCGTTAGTTAAAGATTTTTTAGTATTTTATAGAAGTCTCTTTTATTCTTTCCGGCTTGAGCCGCCATGCTTTTTATAAGTGTTTGCGAGAATGGAGCTTTAGGGCAGTCAACGGTGACTTTGTATTTCTTTCCGTCCTTAATAAGAACCCATTGTTCATGCGACCCTCTTTGCGTCTCAAATGCAAAACCCAGATATGTTAGAATCAATTTTAATTCCTTGCATGTTATCGGTGGCTGCTCTCCGCTCATGCAGGGCGTAGAGGCATTATTTCGTCAAATTTTATACTTACTTTATGGCATAGCATTGTTAAAATCCACGCGGAATAATACTCTACCCATGAAGATAGTGGCGCTTTCCTGCTTAATAGCTGGCTACCATATTCTTTATCCTGTAAAGCTTCATCAACATAAAAAACAATCTGCTCTTCTAGCTTGCGCTTTGACTCATCAAATGAATTTCCTTGTGCTGCCAGTCCTAAATCTAAGCAAACGGCAACCCAAATACCCTCTTCCTGCTTTGCATAGCATTTAATAATTAATTCTGTTGTTTTCATTGGTGTGCTCCAGATTGTCCTTTGGTCGCTTGACGACTCTTTGTTTGCAGTCAATGCAAAAGCAAAACCCCGCATAAGTACATTATACAGGGCATATAGACATCATAGTTGATTGCAATTTCTAAGCTATGACGGCCTCAAAAGAGGACTTCAGCCCGATGCTATCGCAGAGCGGGAACGATATAATATAAGATTCTAATATACACGCCGTCAATCAAGTTACATTGCAGGCGATATAGTACGGCTCAAATTACCGCCTAACTGACGCCAAAAAACTCCAAATAAATAAGGCTTATACGCTACTAAGGCCCAGACAGTAAGCACAAAAAAGCCGGCGTTACCCGGCCTTGATTGTTACGTTATCACGTCGGCTTTAAGTTGGTGCTTGGTGTGCCTGAGTTTAAGCCGCATTTTGACATTCAAAAGCTCTTACATGGGGTTTCCACAAATTGCAGTTTTATTGCAAAGATAGACGAGTACGCCCGGCTAAAAAACCGGCATTAACTGGCCTTTATTTTGTATCTCATGGGGTTTGTTTTCACAATCTTGATTTATGCGCACCAAGAACCCCAATAACACTACTCAAGCCCTTGATGCGCCTGTGTTTAGGTGCGTACTAACTGTAAAAATTCAATATGGTAATAGGTGCGCGGTAATCTGCGCGGAAACAATGCAATAAATACCGTCTCAATCCTTACAGCTTCTGCGATTAGCTGCGCGGAAACTGCCACATAAAAACTTATTGCATGGGGGGTTAGTTGCAAAATCCACTTTTAGCATTGCGTTATTTGTTGCGTTTGGCTGTTTCTTTTGCCGCTCCATGCCACGCCGTAGCTATGATTAGCTGTTGCTTTTGGCGTTTCTTTTATATGACTAATTTAGTGTCCCAAGCTCATCTTCAGCTCGCGCCATGTCTGCACAATAACCTGTCCCACGCACCACGAATTGTGGAGCATTTCCGTTTGTTTAATAACTGTTCATAACCGTTCAGTTATTCCGGCTCACTTTACCAGTGTAAGCCGCTCGGGTGCTTGGATTGCGTGTTCGTTTTGCGTTCAGTTATTGCGGTCATATCGTGCTCACAAAGCGCCGCAAGTCCTTGCCTGTACTCGGCTCTCTTGCTCATAAAGCCTGTCACGTCCCATAATTTATGATTAGCGCGGGGCTGTCGGGTGTATCGCCCCCTATCGCCCCCTATCTATGGAAATTTAATAATATTATCGGTAGTCATTTGGTTTTTTTCCTTGCCGGAATACCGGCTTTAAATTCAGTCTGTTTTTCTTAAAAAATGCCTATACCCTGCACTGACTAAACCGACTAAAGGGGTTTTGTCGGTTCTGTCGGTGCGTGGTCGGCGTGTTTCACATAAAAAAAGGGTTGATGTAATACTCCGGCAACGGTGTACGCCCTGTAGGTGGTTTCGGTTTTCGGTGCATCATTAGCCAGTTTTCATCTATCAGAACACCACAAGCCGCCTCGGCTTCCTGCCTATCCTTTAAACCGTGCCAGCCTTTGCGTTCAATGTCTCGCGTGGTGAATGGGTTTGGCAATGCCCCGGCCTTTATCTTGTCGGCCAGCCTTACACCTGCTTCATGCTCCGGGCTTTCAGTCATTGCATAAATACGCCGTGCATGGCTTTCAAGATAACCGCACCACTCAACCGCCAGCCTTGCCGCCTGTGCTGATACGTTGCCCCGCGCCTTACCGTCTGCAATGTCAATGCAATGAAATATCAAGGCTAAGCTTGGCATCAGTGAACGGAACTTCCCGAAGTGTTCAACCATCAAGGGGTTAGTTTCCTGTTGAATCTTGACGGTTTGTAATGCCGTCAGCCATTCATTGAATATCGCCTGTCCTGCATCATCAAAACGAAAGTAAGGCCTGTCGTCATACTCGGATTGAACCGCGCCAGATTGAATAAAATCCAGCTCGGCCAATGCTTTCATAATATCGAAGGCTCGGCGTTTCTCAGCCTTGTTTGGTACGGTGTCGATTAACTGCCAGCTTTCAAGCTCATCAGGCCAGACCGCAAGCTGTAGGCGCTGCATAAGGCCGTCATTTGCCCCGTTCTGCGCTTGGTAAAGGTAACGCTTCAACTTGTCCGGCTGTATGCCACCTAACAGGCTTATGCAGATATTGGGTGCTTCGGTTAGACCGCGCCCTATCTTAAAATCCGTATAGCTGCCGTTACCGTTCCAACCTTCCAGAAAGTAAGCGCGTTCGTCTGCGCCGTCCTCTCTGTCCCATTTCACAAGCAAGGCGGTTAATTCGTCCCTATACGCCAGTATGCCGCGTGGGTTTTGGTTCTGTAAAACTGTCATACTCTGGACGCTGGTTTCATTTGTTATGAATAATCGCCGGGTAGCTTCGGGTTCGGGGTTCTCTGATAATTCCATGTAATCAGCCTTTAACTTTTGCAAGTCATCCCCTTTTACCACGCCATCTTTACCTTTCCCCTTTGCCGCCTTGGATAACTGCGCCTTCACATCGGCAATCATGGCTTGGGTTGCCAGACTGTCGAACTCTGCTGCGGCTTTGTCCTGCTCAAACTGTTTGCCATATTCAGCTTGTAGGCGTTCAAGTGGGCGTAGGGCTTCTTTCATGCTTGGGGATTTCAGCATAACCGAAGGCCTCCCAATTGCCGCACCCCATACATTCGGTATGATTTCCCAATCATCCAGCTTTTTAGGCTTGATACTGCACCCCGCGCCAATGATTGAACCGACAATAACAAGGCTTGATATTGCCGCAAAATCTGGGGGTGTCTGCATCCTGTAGCTAACATCAGCCAACCAAGGCCGGAACGCTTCTGGTATTAGTTCAAGTGGCAAGGCTTGAACGGGTGGCGTTTTGGTTTCTATTACGCCGGGTTTTTCCCAGTCAAAAACGTCACACCCTGCACTGACAGAACCGACTAAAGCCCAATCACTAGGCACAGGCTCAGCGTTTTTCAGCTCTGCCCGTAGTTCTTCCCTTAATGCCTCATGCAAATTTTCATCAATAGCTGCGTATCCGTTCCAGCCATTTATCAGGCTTTGAACCCAGTCCACAACATCACCCGCAACTGGCAAGCCAGACAATACAACCACTTTGCATTGTGGTGGCGATTCCAAGGCCGATAATGCCCGGTAAACATCCTGCATATAATGTTCGCCCGGTTCATCTGCATCAGGTAGCAGGTAGGCCAGCTTGTAGCCGCTCAACGGTGTCCAATCTGCCTGTTTTACCGCCTGTGAGCCTCCAAGACTGCTAACGGCTGTAATATCTATGCTTTGCAAGGCTGCCGCCGACTTTTCACCCTCAACGATAACAACAGCCTTATCCTTTGGGTGCGCCGCCAGCTTATCAAGCCCGAATAATGGCCGTGGGTTTAATTCGATACCAGCCGCCCAGGTTGCACCATTGCGCTTGAAGAAAGGCACAATATCTTTTTTGCCGTCCCCGTCCTGATACCTTGCAACAGCCCCGAAGGGTGCGCCATCCGTAGCGCAATAAGTCCAAGCATGAATTAAAGGTTTGCCGTGGTAACTTTGGGGAACGTCTACCATATAAGCCCCCAATCATCACCCAGCTTTGCCAATGCTTCGACAAACTCAAGGCCATATAAGGCCATCACAAAGGCGACAATATCACCGCCAGCAATCCCACATGAAAAGCATTTAAACGCGCCAGTTGTCAGATTTACACGGAATGAACCGGGGTTATTGTCACCATGAAAGCAACATAGACCGCCATCATTCCAGCCTTGCCGTTTTAGTGGTGTGCTGGGCAGTTCATGACGGTAAAAATCTACCGGGCTTAGGTTTTGTTTGATAGAATCAGCATTCAGTTTTTGTGTATGGGTTTTCCCGGTATTGCTGTACCGGGTAGCTTTTTTGATGTTATGTCGCATCATGCCCCCTTGTTCCATTCATTGACAATTTGCTTATCTTCCGGGGTGAAGCTGTAGCGTCCAGGCCAGCAAGAATTGCCATCTTTATCGAATCGCTCCACACGCTCACATGGAACTGATAGCCCTTTCCGGCGTAACCCAGCCACAAGCTCGGGTGAATTACTGCACCCAGCAATGAAGTCTAAGTTTTCCCGCATGACTGGACTATTTTTCAGGGCGTTAATGGCGCGTTGTTCACGTTTGGTTAGTGGTCGCTTCATTACGCCACCTGCTTATTTTGTGATTCAACCCAAACAAAGAACTTTTCATTATCTATAAGCACCCTACGGCCTATGCGAACAATTGCGCCGGACTTAGCAAGGCCGTTTGAATGCTCATTAAATATAAGGGCGCGAATGGCGGCAGGTGTGAAAGCAGGTTGTTTTGCTGTGAATTGATTTACTGTTGATAAAGTTGGCATTTTAATGATTCCAATAAGAAAGTTTATTCCCTGCTATTGCAGGCTTTCCACACGGTTTCCCATGTGTTGGAATCTTTTATAAAGCACAGAATCACGGGTATTGCTTCGGATAAATACCCGTGATGATAGGCGTGATTTTTAGCTTTTTATCCGTGATAAATGGTTGGCAATTGTTTCTTTTTGCGTATCGTGAAGTTTCCCTTTGGTATCTTTCCAGGTTAAGTGAGTATCGGTATAGTCAACAATAATCCCTGTGCTGTCTTTGTCGTCTTGGAAAAACTGCCATAATTCATCAAAGCTTGGTTTTTTCTTAAATGATTTAACGGCTTCATTAATTGCATGGCTTAAATTGGTTTTTCGGGTTCGCTGTGGCTTGTCTTGAATATCCTTTATGTTTGCCGGTTCGTTGGCGGCTTGTGGCTTCAATTCGGGCATCCAACTTTTCACCTCTTCGGCAAATTCAAAAAAATCGTATTTGATGCGTTTTTGTCCCATAAATTCAATCAAGTTATCTATGGAATAATCACTATCTAAGAACCGTGCCATTGGATTACTTGATACCTCCGCCATATCCGGTATAGACTCGCAATCATCTGAGAAATAACTTTTTGGCGAATCAAGGCGCATTTTAACCATATCAATTATGATTAGGGTTGGCTGCTGCCCGCTTCCAAAATGCTTTATAACAGCTTCCAGTGGCTTAAATCCTTTACTGGATAAATAGTCCCAAAAATCTTTTCTAGTCAATAAAGGCTCTGTTTCATCATGGCTCTTATTTCGGAAAGTAAATTCTAAGAACTTATCTTCTTCGTGATTAAAATCATTTTTTTGAATCTTAATGGTAATCCGGTAATCATGGCGGCAACGTTCTAGAACGTCTTCACCAAGATGTTTTAACATTCTTTCGGCTATTGTTATTGATGGTTCAGGCAAGTTATTAATATCAGCCATCACACGCCCCCGAAAATCTTTTCATTCATCGAAGCCACGACATTTGAAACATGGCCGTCTGATAAATGGGCGTATCGCTTAACCATCTGCAATGTTTTGTGTCCAAGGACTGCCGCTATATCGGCCATGCTCGCGCCATTCATTGCCAGATAAGAAGCCGTGCAATGCCGCAGGTCATGCCAAGTAAAATCAGTTATCCCGGCGTTCTTCCTTGCGGTTTCCCAAGGTTGCTGTAAATCAATCGGGTTCAGTGGGTTTTTAATGCCAGGGAAGAGCAGGGGGGTATCAAGCCGCCGAACCTTGGCGTGTTCCCGTAACAGCTCCAAGCAATGCCCAGCCAAAGGAACGCGCCGCCGGTCGCCGTTCTTGGTTTCATGCAAAATTAAAAAGCCGCCCTTTAAATCAACGTCAGACCATTTAAGATTGAAAAGCTCGGCCTGTCTCATGCCGGTAGACATCGCCAGAATCACACACGTATAAAGCAATTTGTTTCTGCATTCTTTACACGCGATTAACAGGCGTTCCCGTTCGGCATCATCCAAGAACCGGACACGCCCACGCGCTGCTTTGGGTTTTTTGATGTTCTTCATGGGTGAATCTTCCAGCCATGCCCAATCGCGGACGGCTGTAGTGAAAACCGTACTCAGTGAAGCCATGTATCTCAATACAGTTGTTGGACTGCGCGGCTTGCCTCTAAATTCCTCGTTCAAGAGCTTTTCTTTTACCAGCGTTAAAGTGTCGGCTGTCACATCGGCCAGCAACATATAACCGATCTCTTCCTTCCAGCGTCTAAGATGTAGGCCGGTGTGGTCGTCTTGAACTTTGGTAAGGTTTGCGCCGGATAGGTAGCGGTCAATCATTTCATCAACGGTGTGCTTTTTTGCTTCGGCGGTTTTGAAGTGACGACCTTCCCGAATTGCTGACTCGGTATCTTGAACCCATTTTTTAGCGTCGGTCTTTCGTTTGAATGTAGCCCGTTGCGCCGGGTAGCCTTTTAGTCTGACTTCCGCTTTAAAGCTTTTAGTGCCGTCTTGTGCCGTGCGTTCTGTAATGGTTGCCATGATTGCCTTCTATGGGATAGCAACCGGCTTTTTGATATGATGTATCGGCCACTGCTTAACCCTGTTCGTTAAGTATCGGTAAGGCCTTGTCGGTGCTGATAACACCCTCAAGGCCGCTTTGTTTCTAGGGTTACATTATAAACCCATGGCGCACTCATGGCGCACTCATGGCGCAATTAAGTATAAAAAAGGGTAATAATTGGCAATAATTGACAACAATGCAAAACAGTTAAGCCATTGAATTAATTGTTATTGTTTGTTGTGTCGTGTTGTGGTTTTTAGTGTTTTTGGGATTCATAACCCCGGGGTCGGTGGTTCAAGTCCACCTATCGCCACCAATCAAACCAATAACTTAGGATGTTTTTAAGCCCTTTTTTATTAGAAACAGCATCGCAACCGTTACCGGATTTCGCGTTCTAAATCAGTATCTCAAACCAATTCTCATAGGCCCGTTTACGGCCACAGACGGAACGAGCATCTAATTAATTTTGAGCAAAAAACTAATTCGGATAGCTAACTAAAAAAATCGAATTAAAGACCACAAACAAAATCCATCCTTTTCCAAGCGCAGTGCTTAATAGGCGCCGTACACCTCCGCCATAAGAGCCTTTATTTTCGCCGATGCCTTATCGTCGGCAGACTCGGTGACTCCATGCCCACTCGAAAGGCAATCGCGGTATGCTTTACGGTCATGGATTATTTAAATGATTGGCTTTAGTAGAGGATAGCTTGCAACAACGGCCCTTGCCTCTGCAATCTCTGATATTTCCAGGTTGGTAGACACCATAGTCAGTGCGATAAACGGCCGCATGTATTTCGCCGTATTTATCGACACAAGCCGATTTTGGAAATGCCGGATTTGATTTTCGTTCCGACCACCACTCTGACGATGACGATTGCCGGTCGGCATCGACCAGAATTACATCGCGGCCTTTGATTGCCAATTCTGTGGCTATGTTAATGGCGAGTGCGGTAAGGCCACAACCGCCTTTTTGTGCTGCAATTAGCGCAATCATTGTGTTTAACCTATTCGCCGTCCCCAAATCGGCGGGGCAATAGCAACAGCCTAAAAATTCATTGAATATATTTTTTATGCTTACTCCCCCCTTTAATTAGCCACAAAAAAATCAGCATGTTAGCCGATCTGATTGCATCAATATGAAGCTCGGATTGTAACCGTAGTTTTCGACCTTTTGCTCTTATTACTAAGCATTTGTACATATCCAAAAACGCCAAATTAACGCTTAGACTATTTCTTCCTTGGTATTTTGATGATACCCAGAGGACACGACCTCCCCAGGGAGAATAAAGCAATTTGTTCTCCCATTTTTACTTAAATTAGGCTAATTCAAATACATAAACTATGAGAGAAACAGAAGCTTGGCTCAAATCAGAGATTGCAAAACTGCAACATGAGTTGAAAGAGTTGAAAATATTGGAAGCTGGATTGCTGGAGCGTGAGAAGCGATTGATGGCGCTCCTGCATAAGTACAAAACCGATTCAGGTTCACTCTTTTCTAAATGGTTCGCGTAGTGCTTGATGCGGGGGATAACCGAAAACGCACCACAAGCCGCCAAACTCGAGACTTCCTACTCGGTTTGATGTTGGTTTATTCAGCATCGCCATCTCGGTTCAAATTGCAATTAAAGGGAGTTCCCTTTAATAGTGCATCGTCCGAGTTTGGTGATGGATGCTCCACAGTCGCCGGCTACTTAGCATTTCTTTGGCTTAGGAATACCCGCCAGCAGCTGACTTTCCAGCTCTTCGACAGGTACCGGCTTGCCAAACAGATAGCCCTGAAACACCGTACAGCCCAAAGATTTTAGAAACTCATCCTGTTCGTGATCCTCCACGCCTTCCGCTACCACATTTATCCCCATCAACTTACCCAGGGCGAACACGCTGTTTATGATGAAGGCGTCATTGCTATTTTCCTTAATGCCGTCCACGAAACTTTTATCGATTTTTATCTGGTCGAGAGGCAGGTTCTTCAGGTAACTGAGCGATGAGTAACCGGTACCGAAATCATCCATGGCAAGCAGAACACCGATAGACTTGAGCTCCAGCATTTTTTCGATAGCGGTATTCATTTCTTTCAACACCATGCCTTCGGTCAGCTCCAATTTAAGTTGCATAGGTTCGATAGCGTATTGAGCTATGATCTCGCGCACTTCATCGACGAAACCGGGTTGATAGAATTGCTTGACGCTAACATTCACCGCAATACTTAGTTTCCGGGTCAAGGACTGGTCTCTCCACACCTTGAGTTGGGCGCAGGCGGTTCTCAACACCCAGCGTCCGATGATCAGGATGGTATCCGTCTCTTCGGCCAACGGAATAAAGTGTAGGGGAGAAATCAAGCCAAACTCGGGATGGTTCCAGCGAACCAGCGCCTCCACGCCAATCATATGCTGATTGGCATCAACCTGAGGCTGGTAGAAAAGCTTTAATTGGTCATTGTTGACGGCCTGTCGCAAGGCGAACTCAAACTTCACCCGCTGCTCCAGTTCTTGCTGCATAACCGGATCAAAAAACCGGTACGCATTCTTGCCGCCCTTTTTGGCCGCATACATAGCTGTATCGGCCTGCGCCAGCACGGTATCGGCGGTCGTGGACGGATCGCTGATCAGCACTACGCCGATACTACTGGAGCAGTTATGAACTACGCTACTCAGAATATAAGGTTCCGCCAATGCTGTAACAATCTTTTCCGCAACCATTCTCACCTGACAGGAGGCGCTATCATAAACAGTATCGAGATCTTCCAGCAGCACGATAAACTCATCGCCGCCCAATCGCGCCACTGCATCTACTTCCCGTACACAGGCTTTTAACCTGTATGCGACTTCGATCAACAGCTCATCGCCCACCCCATGCCCCTGGGTATCATTTAACAGCTTGAAATTATCCAGATCGAGAAACAGCAATGCACCATGACACCCGGTGCGCGCATAAACGGCGATGGCGTGCTCCAGGCGTTCAGTCAGCAGCCGCCGGTTCGCCAACCCTGTCAATGTGTCGTAAAAGGCCAGATTTTTTATCTTTTCCTCGGACACCTTGCGGTCGGTGATGTCCTTGAAATTACCCACATAATGGCTAACCCGTCCCAATCGATCCTTGATGGCCGTAATCGCGAGCCATTTTGGGTAGATATGGCCATCCTTATGCCGATCCCATATTTCTCCTTCCCACTGTCCATCGCGTTGCAATATGTAATGCATCGCGCCGTAGAAGTCCGGCTCATGGCATCCTGATTTAAGGATAGAAGGTTTATTGCCGATGGCTTCTTCGGGTGTATAACCGGTAATCCGGGTAAATGCCTGGTTGACGCGCACGATAATTTCGTCGGCATCCGTGATAACGATGCCCTCCTGGGTCTCGAAAGCGGCAGCGGCAATATGCAGCTCCTGTTCGGCCCGTTTGCGCTCGGTGATGTCCCTGAAGAAAGCGACAAAATATCCGCTCTCTTCATTGATGAAAGAGACATTGACTTCAACATCCCACTCACTCCCGTCTTTGCGGCGATGCCGGGTTTCGAACGTCTCCGATCCTAACTGCGCTATCTTACCGATGCGTTCTGCCGTTTCCTCCGGCGTTTCATTCGCTTCCAGATCAGTAATTCGCATACCGACCAATTCCACCTCGGAATATCCGGAAAGACGGGCGTATGTCGGGTTGACTTCCAACAGACGTCCCTCCCTGTTCACTTGCCAGAAACCCTCTCCGATGGTTTGAATGACCGAGTGGTATTTTTTATGTTTCTCATGAAGTTCAACGGTGCGTTCAGCAACTTTCTTCTCCAGCTCACGCTCGGACGCTGTTAATCTGCTTAGCGTGTTATTCAATTGTTCGGCGATGCTATTGAACAATTGCGACAACTCGGTGATTTCGTAGTAGCCTGTCGAAGAAACCCTGTGCGTGAAGTCCCCCCTGGATAAAGCCCGTGCCATGTCGGTTAATCCGATAATGGGTTTGGCCATACTCCTCCCGATCATCGTTGCGATTAACCAGGCGGAATAAGCAAAAAGACAGGCTGCGATACCCAGACCGATAACCAATCGTCTCAGTGAAGCAAAGGCTTCCGCCTGATCGATATGCGCCATGATACATCCCCCACCGATCTCCGGCACGAACCGAAACCCATGGATGATCGGAACATTGCGATAATCAACGTCGAGAGTTTCGTTGCTTTCACTGCGCAAACAGCGCTCCATCGGTGCGGCTGAAATGGGTTTGCTAACCCCTTGTCGCGAAGGATAGCGGGGCTTGGTGATAAATAATCCCTGATCATCGGTCAGGAAGGTTTCCCCGGATTGTCCCAATACCGGAGATCCGACGAAAATATCCTGCAATTTTTGTCCCGGGTAGGTCGTCACCAGACTAAAGCCCGATGCCAAATCAGTCGCGACCAGGGAGATCAGCGAGGCGCCGTTTACCTTGGAGGCCGATATTGCCGCAATCTGTCCGGGCAGGAACGGTTTGTTTAATGTGTCGAGTGACGTGGCGTCGGCGCCCACGATAAGATCGTTCTCGATACCCGAATGCAGGGTAAGGCCGACAGTATGATTGATGGCGACAAACAGCTCTACTTTGTTCCGGGCGCAACTATTGAAGCCTTCGCCGCTGCCCCGACAAACAGCGATTAAAGTATCGAGCAGACTTTTGCCCCGCTCGTTGTCCTCATACAACCGCATCCGCATTGCATCATAGCGGGCTTCGGCTATCTGCCCCACATCTCCGATGCGGTTTTCCCTGATGTTGTCGTACAGGAACCGGTATGCCGTTACGCCTATTAATCCGGTAGGCAACAGAATGCACGACAACAGCACGGCAGTTAAATGTGTTTTTATCGGCCTCATGCTCATCCCCTGTTCATTTTATGTAGTTTTCTGAAAAACCCCATAAACACACCTCCATGATCCGCTTAATTTCGCGAATTTATGCAATTGAAGCGCAACACCTCCGAAACAAGTTAGACGGCATGGTTTCCCGTCGGCCAAAGCCAGGAGCTAAACAAGACATATAATGCCCATAAAAGATGTGACGCAGTATGCAAAAGTATCGCTCCCATAATAAAGGAAGTCTATCTACCTTGTAGCACACAAAAAACGAACCTGTAAAATTAAATAATTTCAAAAGAGAAAATCATCGCAATCAGCGTCATTGAGACCAACCCCAACAAAAAAATTATTTCCGCCCAACGCTCCAGGTGCGTAGAACGCTGCTCTAACCGAATCGGTGAAATCCGGATCGATGAAAATGAAAGCAGAGCACTGATCATGAACAATAAGCTATCAATAGCTAAAGCTTTATCGATCAGGTAATTCGTCAGCCCCGAATCCATGCTTTTAACGATACTGATAACCATGATGCAGACACCCACCATCGTCGCGGAATTCGGTAAAATGTGGTGAGAAAGATCATTGGAATTATGGTTCTTCATTAAGCATTTTCTGCATAAATGAAGTTCCTTATTAGGAAGTTCCTTGTTTATCATCTTAATTAATCATGAATGGCGGAGCAGAAGACTGCATCCCGGGTAATCATAGGATATGTTTACCTACGGCTCTACCCGGTTCTTTGCCATAATAAAAGAGGTGTGAGGCACATGTAAAAGATCTGCAATTTTCCGCACCAGATATTCTTCGTTCATATCCAATACGCCATCAATAAATGCAATTCTCCATAGCGATTCAATTAATCGAACTTTTTGCTCTTGGCTGTATGCCTTATTGATTAAGGAAGTAAATTGAAAATAATCAGTCGCCTGTTTTCTTTGTTGTTCGGCTAACGCTATCAAAGAAGCCGTTTGTTCAGCCGTTAAAGAAAAGTTCTGCTGAAGCAGGGATGAAATAATTTTTTGTTCTTGTGGCTCAACTTTATCGTCCATATACATCATTTCCAGGAACAAGACGGCGGTCGCAAGTTGCAGCTTTTCTTCCGAAGTGTCTTCAGGCGCGGAAAGCATAAGATGTTGCTTAAAAAAAAGCTGGATCTGATTAAGCATGTTTAACGGATTCCATTTTCATCAAAGTGTTTACTTGGCTTGATTCATAGCGTCAAGATTATTTTGCGCCGCAGAATGCCCCTGCCCCGCTGCTTTCTGATATAAATCAAGAGCCTTGGCTTCGTCCTTCGGTACGCCCAACCCATTTTCATACATATAAGCGAGGTTGTATTGGGCATCGGAATCCCCCTCTTGCGCTTCTCTTTGCAATTGACTGATCTTGTCGTCTCCCGTCACCACAGTGGGTATGGCTTTTTCTGTCTGATGATTCTCTTCCGGCTTTTCAGTGCAAGCTAAAAGCGACATTGCAGTTGTTACAATTATGGCAATGGAAATGAAGTTTATTTGTTTGCAGAGTGACGTCATTATTTAGCCTGGTTGAAGAATAAAAACCGGCATATTGCAGAATTGCCGGTGAGTTATTTTTTTACATGAAATTGGCTGGAAAGCCAAATTTTCCTATCCAGCCAAAAACATAATAATCTTTAATCGAAAAACAGCTAGCAACTTTAGCAAAGACTACGTCCAGTCGTCGCCGCCATCGCTAGCCCCATCGTCATCCCACGAAGACGCGTCCGCGACGCCAAAGTCGGTGCCGCCCATGTCGTCATTCTCGCTGATGCCGCCGGATGTGTTCCAGGGTGAACTGTCACGAAATGACGGTTCGGGGATGACGCTGTTCTTATCTCCATCGATAAAGCGGTGCATCAGCGCCTCACCGGCTACAACCCCGGCGCCCAACGCCGCCCCGGTCGCCAGATTCCCCATAATGCCTGAACCCATTCCGCCTGCAACCGGCTGCCCAGTTACCGAGCCGACTCCATTCCCGGCTACCGATGACATATTTGAGTTCGGGATAGGGGCCGCGCCTGCGTAGCCATTGTTAGAAATCATCCTGGAATTTCGCCGGCTCATGAATCCGATTAATACTACGATCAAACCGACACCGAAAATCAAAAGAATCGATGGCATCCATTCTTTAACGGTAGACGGTATGCCCTGGTTGGCCGTATTCGGCTGCATCGCTCCATTTGATGCAGAAGAAATACGACGCTTAAGGTTCTGCACCGCTTCCGGCTTGGCAAAGGGCAAGCCGGGCTGTAAGCGTTCAGCGACACCCAGCTCAACACCGGCGTTGCTGAACAGGCCCTGTTTCGCCAGCAATTCGGCTTCTACAAAATGCGCCTTGGCGCTATTGGGGTGGTCGAGCAGCACTTTATCCATCATAGCCTGCGCTTCATTAAATTTCCCTGCTTCAGCCGCCATATAGACTTGATGCATCGAGGCATCTTCTTCGGCAAAAACAGGCGCCGCAAAGCATACTGCTAAAAGCAGCAACGGGAGGGTAATAGAAGGGGATTTTAACATTGATTCAACTCCTGATTTTGATGGTGCATCTATAAGTTTTGTATAGCGGATTGTCCTGCCCTTAAAAAGCCAGCCATTACCAACGACATATTTAGGGGAGCATGTCTCTATATAAAGCAACCCATAGACCATAAATAAAAAACAATTACAATTCAAATGGTAATATTATTCTTACAACAAAAAACTCATTCTAAAAGGACGAAAGAAACCGGACATAATCAGTTTTCCGGTGCAAAACAACCAGTAATTAAGCAGGGGTAACCCAAAAAACCGTCCTACAAATAAACAATATAACTCCTTACTCTCTTCGAGAAAATAAAGCGGAATTGGGGGTTTTCAACCGGAAGCTTTGGTTTATTTAAACAATGCCTTAATCGAATTTCTATATTTTTACCTGATCCAAGCCTACTTAGCTGCAACAATACAGCTGCCGATAATAATCGAATACGCCTGATTTTTCATATCTTTTTCCCTCACATCAATTTAATGCGTAAGCATTGCCCCCAGGACAATTATATTCTGGCACATTCCATGCTTTATAGAAATATCACCTGTAATCCATACCTTATTAGATATGGATTCGTTGTACGTTACCGTACCTTTCAAATAACAACGCCGAGGTTAAAAGATAACAACATGGCTTATCGTGAACATACCCAACCCATTTTAGAAAGTTCCACTGACACGGCGGAAGATTTCGAGTTTGACCTGGACGAGTCGATAGAACATATCGCGCATTGGCTACCAAGCCAAGGGCCGATCAAAGATTTTATCCACCATAATACCTTGCATGCCGTCCAACACTATCCTTTTCATGACGGTGTGGCTGTCGCAGCAAAAATTTTCGGTGCGCGCAGTTATTTGCCTTTGGAAGATTACCAAAACAGATACCGGCAAGGCCGGATTACAAATGATGCGATTAATTGGGCTATCGAACATTCAGGATGCGCACAGCAGGAGTACGTAAAGCTTCGTGAAACCTTGTTCGAGCAAGACGACACCGGACATTATCCCCCGGTTTCGCTGGCCAATCACGGCATTCGCAATTCCTGGCTGACTCAGCTCGAAGTCGACCTGAACTCCCTGGCGCATCCGATACTTTTCCGGCTGCTGGGCAATTTCCTTGACCAGGGCATTAGCCGCTGGAGCCTGCCCAAAAACGGCGAACATTTCTGGGATTGCGTATTGCGCTTGGCGCAGAACAGTTTATTGCCGCTCTATCCTTTAAATGAGCCGGACGTGCATGAATTGTTATCCGAAACCCCGGATCATGTGATTAAAGCCTGCCTGAAAAAAATAGTCGGCGATGAGCGGCTATACGAACAATATCTGCTGGAATTGCTGCTGGCCCATCCCGGCTGGGCAGGCATGGTGCGTATCATCGAACAAAACCCGAAATCGTTGCTCGCCCGCCGCGAAATTTCGCTCAAGGAAATGATTGCACTGGAACTGGCTCTTGAGCTGGCCTTTCTGCACAAGAAAAAAGGCCCGAACTTTCCCGGCATCGCGGCCATGCCCCATAAAGACGGCACCCCGTTGCTCAAAAACGGAACGGTAAAACCGCAAATCCCGTTACACTTGAAAGTCTGGCATGAAGCCATGGAATGGTCGCTGCATAGCGAGTTACTTTTGGCGTTGAAACCGAATGCTGCATCGGCAACTCCGCACCCCCAGCCTGAAGTTCAGGCGCTGTTCTGTATCGACGACCGCGAATGCTCATTGAGGCGTTATCTGGAAGAAATCAATCTGTCCATAGAAACCTTCGGCGCAGCCGGATTTTTCGGCATCGATTTTCTCTATCAAGGCCTGGACGATGCTTATCCGGTCGCCCAATGCCCCAACATCATCGTTCCCAAGCATTTGATCAAAGAATCCGGCAGCAAACCGGACGCTGACAACAAGGCCAAGAACGGCAACTTGGCTAATATGCATTTTACCGCCCATTCCATGTTCCGGGGCTGGCTCTATACCCAAACCGTAGGTTTAAGTTACGCGGTGCGGATGGCCTGGAACGTATTCCGTCCGGGTTCGAAACTGCCCTCAATAAGAACCTTGAGCGAAGTTGACTCGCACTCCCATCTGCATCTGCTGCGGGAATCCGACGAACCAACCGAAGACGGTTACTTGCTGGGATTTTCCTTTACCGAAATGGCGGACCGCATCGGCGGGTTGCTGGCTAATATCGGTTTGACCAATAACTTTGCACCGGTAGTGGTTATCGTTGCCCACGGTTCCAGCAGCGTCAATAATCCGCATTTTGCCGCTTACGATTGCGGCGCCTGCTCAGGCAAACCGGGTGCGCCGAATGCCCGCGCCTTTGCCTGGATGGCTAATCATGAATCGGTGCGCGCTATCCTCAGCGAACGCGGCATCGAAATCCCCGACGGCACCCGCTTTGTCGCAGCGCTGCACAATACCAGCCGCGATGAAATCACTTATTTCGACCCGCATTTACTGGAACAACATCCCGTTCCCGGCTTGCATAATTTCCAACATGCAATGAAAAAGGCGTTGCAACGCAATGCACGGGAGCGTTGCCGCTGGTTCGAACTGAGCCCGCAATCGCATTCCAACGAAGAAGCGCACCAGCATGTCATGGACCGCGCTACTTCAATCTTCGAACCGCGCCCGGAATACAATCATTCCAACAACCTTTATGCTATCGTCGGACGCAGGGAATTGACGCGCGGCTTGTTCATGGACCGCCGCGCGTTCCTGCATTCATACGATCCGGCAACGGATGCGCAGGGCGACATCATGGTCAAAATCCTATCCGCCGTTATCCCGGTCTGCGGCGGCATCAATCTGGAATACCTGTTCTCGCGTATCGACAATTCGGTTTACGGCGCGGGCACCAAGCTGCCCCATAACGTGATCGGCTTGCTCGGCGTCGCCAACGGCGTCGAAGGCGATCTGCGCACCGGTTTGCCGTCGCAAATGATTGAAGTACACGAACCCGCGCGGCTGCTGATCGTGGTCGACCAGACCTGCGAAATCCTGGATAAAACCATCGCCAAACTGGGCCCGCTTAAAGAGTGGCTCGATAACGACTGGATTAGATTCGTATCTTGCCATCCTGCCAGCCGCGAACTTTCCCTGTATTCAGTTAATGGCTGGGAAACAGTTGAATTACCGGACGGCGGCGAGGTCCCTCACGCAACCCATTCGGAAAAAGTCATTGTGGGACAAACGCAAACCATACCGGTTCATCAATTGATTAGGAGACACGCATGAACGGATTACTGTTAACCAGCCAGTTCATACCTTTACTGGGCTTTTTATTGATTTTCCTGTCCGACAGGAACGAGAAAAAAATCGCAACCATCAGCTTCTGGTGCAGCCACGCGTTGGGCCTGAGTATTGCCGCATTGTTTGTATTATGGGCCGTCGCCGGTTTCCCAAACCATGAATACGCATGGTTTACGCTGTACGAAACAGACGAATATAGTTTCCCTATATTGTTTTATCTGGATCGGGTGGGCGCTGTTTACCTGTTTTGCACATGGGCTATTTTTTCGATTATCGTCAAATACTGCCGCGTTTATTTACACCGAGAAACCGGTTACAAACGCTTCTTCCTGACCATCTTCGGTTTCTTGTTCGGGCTGAATATGGTCATTTTGTCCGGTTCTATCGACATGCTTTTTGCCGGATGGGAAATTGTCGGCATCGCCTCGTTTTTGCTGATCGCATTCTATCGGCACCGCGTACAACCGGTGCGTAACGCCTTAAGGGCTTACACCATTTACCGTTTTTGCGACATCGGCCTGCTTTTGGGCAGCTGGATGAGCCATCTGTTGTTTCACGAGAGCCAGCATTTCAGCCAATTAGCCAATTTGTTCGATAATCCGTCGATGCCACCGGCCGGCTATGGTTCTTTGCTGTTACTGTCGTTGTTAATCCTGATTGCGGCCTCCGGCAAATCGGCGCAGTTCCCATTCTGCTTTTGGCTGCCAAGGGCTATGGAAGGGCCGACGCCATCCAGCGCTATTTTTTACGGCGCATTATCGGTGCATTTAGGCGTCTTCTTGCTGCTGCGCACCACGCCGATTTGGAGTTACCATTATTTCACCCGGTTTATCGTATTCGTCATCGGCTTGCTGACCGTCATCGTGGCCAGCCTTTCCGAAAAAACCCAGTCGAACATCAAAGGGCAAATCGCTTATGCATCGATCACCCAGGTGGGATTCATGTTTATGGAACTGGCCCTGGGCCTTGAAACACTGGTGTTGGTCCATTTTCTGGGTAATGCGTTTTTAAGATGCTATCAATTATTGGTATCTCCATCCATCGTGGCGCATTTGTTACGAGTGGAAGGTTCAGCCGACACTGATTTTTATATTAACAACACCGGGTCAAGATTCCAGTTTCTGCCCGTCTCGATTCGCAACACGTTGCCGGAGGTCTTGCAAAACACGCTTTATGTGTTCTCGCTGCAAGAAGGCAATTTGGAACTGTTGGTACGCTCCGTGCTTTGGAATCCGTTAAAACGCATAGGCGCGACCATCAATGCCATGAACCCTTGGATTAAACTCCTTAATGGCTTAGGCATTTTTGCCCTAGCTTGGCTCGCCATCGTAGCGGTCGGCGTCAATAGCAAATATCTGGCTATCCCGGTATCCGTGTTTATGGTGCTTGCATCATTGAGCGCTTTCAGTCAAAAGCACAGCCCTTTTAGCGTCTGGAATGCAATCGGCTTAAGTTCGATTTTGGCGGGAACGGCGATTTGGTTCTTAAATCCCGCCGCATGGTTCGATGTGGCAATATTCACCAGCGGCATTATCCCGGCCTGGATTTTAGGACTGGCGGTCTTGGCAAAACTGCTCAAAAACGACAACTTTGCCGATTCGCCATTCGTCTATAGGGCAATGGCGGAAACGCAACCGAAACTTTCATTGCTGCTGTTTTTGAGTTTCTTAGGCTTGGTCGGCTTTCCGATTTCACCGGCTTTCCTCGGCGAAGATTTACTGCTTTCCCAGGCCAGCAGTCACGCACCATGGTTTGCATTGCCTATCACCATTGCTTTCGTTATTAACGGTATCGCTGCCGCGCGCGTATTCCAAAGGCTGTGCATGGGCAGACCGGCTGAAGTTAATGATGTAACAACAGAGATTGTTACTGAACCTTTTTAGTCTCCATTCTTTAATTAACACCATGTATATTTCGTTTAACTGAAAAAAATCTTAAACCACAGTTAAACAATCACTTTCCTGTCAATATCAATGATATTTAAGTGTCTTATTCATTATGTGTGGTACTTTTTGCAAAACTATTTTTTAGACTCTCAGGGGATCAACAATGCGCTTTAAATTTTCATGGGCTATTATTTTTATCATATTTTTACTCAATGCAAGACTATCCTATGCTGCTAATACTGATAGTTTCGGCTTTTGGAACCAGGATGTCGCTCAAGGCAATTTCGGTTTCGTAAATAAAGATAAGCCCGAATTAAAAAAACTGCGTTGGTGGGTGGAAGGCCAAATGCGTGTTTTCGATCAATTGGATTCAATTTCTTCAGGTTTGGCCAGGGCTGCCATCGGTTATGCGATTACACCTAAAATCACCATGTGGGGCGGGTATACATGGAACCCTAATCGCTTAAAAAATAAACCGGATACCGATGAACATGATGTTTTCCCTGCCGTAACCTACGTAACTGATACCGGTTTTGGTACTTTTACGGCCAGAACAATGTTTGAAGGCCGTATGCTTTCTACTGCTGGGAACGGCTATTCGGGAACCAGTTTTCGTTATCGCCAATTATTCCGCTTTGTCCATCCTCTTAAATTCGAACCACGCTTGAGTTTAGTGGCATGGGACGAGGTGTTCACTAACATGAATGAGACACAGTGGGCGGCTCAAGGATTTGATCAGAATAGAGGATTCGTTGGGGTAGGTTGGAATTTCACCAAGAATCTTCATACTGATTTCGGATATATGAATTGGCGTCTGCATAATGCAGCGCCTAATAGCCCGGATTATAATCGCAATATGTTGACCGTGAACTTCCTATTAAATTATTGATATATAACTGATGTTACGCAGTTAGTCGAGTTTCGAGCGTATGAACATTAAGGAGTCGCTAGCGCGACACTTGATTGAATCGGGTTGTCGCACCCGAAGGCGACCCGGTTGCCGCTTATTTCCTGTGCTCCTCGCTTTTATCGAGGGTCAGCAGAAGGGCTCCTGCCCCTCTGCTGACGCGCGGCATCCCTGCCGCGCCCCTAACCGGGCTGTTCTCGATAAAAGCTCCGGTGCTCGGCGCGACAAACAGGAGAAATACCATCCGTGCGTAACATCAGTTATAAATTTTAGTTGGCCGCTAGAGTGTAAGCATTATCGGCTTGCACTCCCCTTAAATCGAAGAGCCCCTTCCGGTTTACACATGGAAAAAGCGGAAAAACTGTGGCCTGCGATTGTTAACTCATTTACACTCGGAGCCCTTAAATTTAATTCCACCCACTACGGACTCGACTTATGGAAGCTTATCCTTCTGAACTTTTGCTGATTGCATTCGTTGCGATGCTGGCGCCGCTAATTGCCGAGTTGCCCAGCAACTTCCGCTTACCCGTCGTGGCTCTTGAGATTGTTTTGGGGATACTGATAGGCCCTCATGTGTTCGATCTTGGCAGCCCGGATGGCATGATCGGTACGCTGGGCAATCTTGGATTGACTTTTTTGATCTTTTTGGTGGGACTTGAGATCGATTTCGACAGGATTCGCGGCAGACCCTTGTCATTGGCGGTAGGCGGATGGTTTATTTCGTTCTTATTAGCGATGGTTTGCATGCTCTTTTTCGACGCCATCGGGCTGATCCAGACTCCGGTAATATTAGCCGCAACAGCCTTATCCACCACCGCTTTGGGTGTACTGGCGCCCATTCTTCGTGACCGCGGGGAACTGAACACCGATTTCGGGAAATATCTGGTGGCAACAGCCGCTGTCGGCGAGTTCGCCCCCCTGGTGATTATTTCGCTGTTGCTGATTCCTACTCATGACACGTTCCTGCACACGTTGTTCATAGTGACTTTTATTATCGTTGCCCTGGTCGTGGCCAATATCGCCCTGCATATGCGGTCATCGCCATTGATCGAAAAGCTGGCGCACACCATGCAGAGCAGCGGCCAGCTTCCAGTGAGAATGTGTATCCTGCTGCAAGTTCTGTTAGTCACGCTTGCCGCTAAATTCGGCCTGAATATCGTGATGGGCGCATTTACTGCGGGCATGGTGGTCGGACTCGCCATTAAAGGAAATAATGAAGGGGAATTATTGCGGCATAAGCTGGATGCGATCGGCTATGGCTTTTTGATACCCATCTTCTTTATCGTCGCAGGCATGAAGTTTGAAGTCAGCGCCTTATGGTCCAGCCCACTGGCTCCGATACAAGTGGCGCTGTTATCCTGTTTGCTGGTCTTAATTCGAGGCGTTCCGTTGTTTTTGTACCATAAAGAACTGCTTCCCGAAGAAAAGATACCTTTCGCATTTTATTCAGCCACAGGCCTACCGCTGATTGTCATTATCAGCGAAATCGGCGTTTCCTCAGGACTTATGCCGCCGGACAGAGCGTCCATACTGGTGAGCGCCGGCATGGTTTCGGTCTTGTTATTTCCGGTCCTGGCCGTAAAATTACGCGGAAAATTCGTTTTACCCTGGTAAGACTTACAGCATTTTCAAGCCATGGCTATTGCTGTCTATTTTTCCGTTCGTGGTAAGCCTGCCGAACTGTGTCTTACTGTAGCTCTACCCGTTGAAGCTTCCGTACAAGCTGTTGCAACAAGAAGCCGGCTCCTCATCCATTTTTTTAGAACGGTGACGCGCTTGCGGCTTCGAATTTAAGGCTGATTCTAAGAGGGCGTGATTTAACGTGCGTAGATTTAGAATATCGTTTATTAGAATTTATTATTGAGGATGTGGATTATCAAAAAGGATGAGATTACAAGCCAACACGAGGACCGATCCGAGCTCTTGAACCGGCGACGTCACCAATTGATAGCGCCATCCATTTTACTGGGGTTGATAACGGGCGTTGTCTCGGTCGGATTCCATCTTTCCCTGAATTACGCAGACGCGCTTAGAAACCGGATGATCGACTCGGCCCATCAACAAACGGACTTTGGACCCTGGATCATGATGGGTTTGACTATGGCGGCAATAGTCCTCTCCGCCGGGCTGGTCAGCCGTTTTGCACCAGAGGCATCCGGTAGCGGCATTCCGCATTTAAAGGCCGTACTCCAGGGACGCCGTTCCTTTCGCTGGTTACGTGTGCTGGTGGTCAAGTTTATAAGTACACTCGTCGCGGGTAGTGCCGGGCTAATGATCGGCCGCGAGGGACCTACTGTGCATATGGGTGGTGCAATCGGACAAGGAATAACGAATTTAGGGCCTACCAAAACCTTTAATGACCGTTCGGTACTGGTGGCGGCGGGCGGCGGCGCCGGGTTGAGCGCAGCATTCAACTCTCCTTTGGCCGGACTGGTGTTTGCCCTTGAGGAACTGGACTCGCGATGCGCGTCGTTTGAGTTCTTTGCCACCGCCGTTGCTTGTCTTACCGCCGATATGGTATGTCGTGCGGTGCTTGGACAGTACCCTACTTTTCATCTGGCCCTTGCCGGAGCCCCGCCATTGAATTTATTGGTTGCATTCTTGCCGCTGGGAATTCTGTCGGCCGTCTTGGGCTGTTTATTTAACCTGACTTTACTCAAAGCTCAAGCATTGATCAGCCTGCCTCTCCGGTCAAGATTTATCTGGTGGTTTTTTCTAGCGGCTTCAATCGTTATTGTCGGTTGGCAGACGCCGGAGTTATTGGGAGGCGGACAGGATTTCATCAGCGGTATTATAGAAGGCAAGGTGTTCACTCTGCAGACCGTCATGCTGTTCTTTATAATCCGGTTTATGCTGACGATAGGCAGTTCCAGTTACGGCGCCTCGGGAGGAATCTTCATGCCTGTCTTGGTTCTCGGCGCCTTGCTGGGATTGGGATTAGGCTGCATTGTCCAATTACTGTTTCCCGAGTTGAACGTCGACCCGAAATTGTTTGCCGTTGTTGGGATGGCCTCCTTCTTTACCGGCGTGGTGCAGGCTCCCTTAACAGGCATCGTGTTGATCATTGAAATGACCGGAAACTACACGTTGATATTGCCATTGTTTGTGGCATGTTTTTCGGCTCACTTCATCGCCGATTGGTTTGAAGTCCGCCCTGTTTACGATGCTTTATTGGAAAAAACAATTCAAGAGAATTAACCTTAATTTTTAGGCCTTGTAAGTAATCATACGGATTTATTATGGTTCGCAAACAAAAGATACTTCACATGAGTCTTTGGCGGTTCTCATTTGGTCTTAAGTGAACGAGGGATAAATCATGAATAATCACCTAGTAATAGCGGCTGGGCTTTTGCTGTTTTCTATGACGGCATCGGCTCTTGAAAAAACCGGCGCCGCGCCAAATGCTGAAGTGTATCAACGCATGCAGCAAGTAGTGCCGTTCGCTTTAGATCAAACCACAGAAACGTTTACCGAAACCGTTCACGGCGGCATCCAGCATGTTGTCGCCAAATCGGCAGGCAATACCCGGCAAATAAAATTGATCCAGGAGCATTTGCATAAAATTGCCGATGAATTCCGAAAAGGCGACTTTTCCGCGACTGAACGCATACACGGCCCCAACATGCCGGGTCTCGCCCAGTTAAAAAAAGCGGAAACCGACGACATAAGATATGAATATAAAACCTTACCGGACGGTGCGCAGATTCATTATTCTAGCGAATGGCCCCAGTACGTCGAAGCGATCCATGAATGGTTTAACGCCCAGAAGGTCGAACACGGCAACGAGGAATTACCTGGGCATACTCAGCACCATGCGTCGCCCGCCGAATAAAATGCACGACGCCGATCCTGGCGCATGGATAGACTAAGATAGTGTTGCCTTGATAACCAATAAAGAATCTTCCATACCCCCCCTGCACTTTTATCGGATGGTCAGATTACCGACAAGTTTGATTCGTTACATTTTATTCCGCCCTTGCCGGTAGTTTTGCTTAAAGCAAGCGCCTTAGGCCAAAGGACAAACCATGAAACAGCTACACCGGATCACCCGCACCGATGAGTCTCACTGGGTAGGAGACGGTTTCCCGGTACGCACTATGTTTTCCTATAACACCCCGGATGCCGAGGTGAGTCCGTTTTTGATGCTGGATTATGCAGGCCCCTCCGAGTTTCCTGCGGCATCGAAACCCAAAGGCGTGGGCATGCATCCGCATCGCGGCTTTGAAACTGTTACCCTTCTTTATCAAGGCGAAGTCGAACACCATGATACCGCCGGTAATGAACGCAATGGCAAAACTGTTAGCTTGGCCGCCCTCAAAGACGCCGCCCTGCTGGTTAGGAACGGTGAGCCGAAGCCGGTTACGGGCCGTTTGATGAATACCCAAGAAGAAATCCGTCAGGCCATCGAGGATTTTAATGTCAGTCGCTTTACGTCATAACTAATGCCGGCTCTCAGAATTTAATCCGCATTTCAAATGCACAACGGATTAAGTGAAACACGTGGCCTGAAATTTGGCCGGTATATTCTTTACGTAGCGCTGATGTTGGCATTGAACGGCTGCAGTCCGGAAAAACAGTGGCAACTGCATGAAATTACCGGCCATTTGCCGGACTTAAGTTTCTCACTGCGGTCTGACACGGGGCAATCCGTAACAGATCAAACCTATCAAGGCTACCTGGTCATGTTGTTTTTCGGTTTCACAAACTGTCAGGCAGAGTGTCCAAGCACTATGTTCCGTTTGGAAAAAATAATGCGGCGTTTGGGAGACACTGCGAACCGCGCCCGTATTCTATTTGTCACTCTGGATCCCGGCCACGATACTCCTGAAGTTTTACATCGATATGTGACGGCATTCGGTACCGGACATGTAGTTGGCTTGACGGGGGACGAAGGTGAAATCGCAGATATTGCAAAACGTTATCGGGCAGCTTACCGCCCTAAAAATCCGGATTCCGACGAGATTACCCACAGCGCTGCAATTTATATTTTCGATCCGCAAGGTCATGCGCGTCTGCTGGTAACGCCTGATGACCCGGTTGAAACGGTAGCGAACGACTTGCTGCTCCTGCTGGATCCAAGATAAATGAACCCGCTGCAATGGCTTATCCCGTGGGAGGCATCCTTTGCCATTATCGCCGTAATAGCCATTACAGCCATAATTTTTATCAGAGGCTGTTTGAGATGCCGGCTCCTCTTTCGGCAAAAACTATACTTTGGGGCGGGTTTGCTATCCCTGTATGCCGTCACTCAAACTCAAGTCGAATATTACGCTGAGCATGCGTTCTTCGTTCATCAACTCCAGAGTCTCGTCCTTCATCATCTGGGACCGTTTTTCATCGTACTGGCATGTCCTAAAGATGCGTTGTCGGCAGGTTGTCCTATGGCAGGAAAGCAATTGATCCGAAAGATTTCAGGATGGCCGCCCGTGCGATACCCGGTCAATGCATTATTCCATCCTGTCTGCGCAGTCATAATGTTCGTAGGGTTGATTGTTTTTTGGTTGCTGCCGCCTGTCCATTTTATCGCAATGCTCGACTGGCGCATCTATCGCCTGATGAACTGGAGCATGGCTTTAAACGGCCTGATGTTTTGGGGGATTGCGCTGAATTCGCATTCCATGCGGTCTCCCGGCAGCCGCATCGCGATGATGCTTGTCGTGGTTCCGCCGCAAATACTGATCGGCGCATTAATTTTTTTCACGCCGCATGAGCTGTACCCGGTTTACAGCCTCTGCGGACGGGCATTCACCGGCATCAGCTCTATAACAGACCAGCAGATCGGCGGATTGATTCTCTGGACTCAAGGTGCAATGATGAGCGTAATCGGCGTATTGATCGTGATTCGCAAGGAACTGCGGCAACCCAATCAGGGCGACACTCAAAGCACGGTATTATTCAGGCTGTAGATCGCCGTCATTGCCGGCCTCCTCAGGCCTCTGAAGCTGATCGGTTAATAGTAACGCCGGCCGGCCAGGTATTTTAAATTTTTGTTCTGCCGGAATACCGCTCCATGAATCGAACAGTTGTTTAAAAAGGCTGGCCGCTTCCCACGCAGCCTGAATGTATGCCCTGCCAGTCGACGAATCCGGATCGCATTGCGGAATCAGGTCTAGGCCCAACACTTGATGCCTCATATCGGCTTTTGCATGGGCTTGCCAGTATCCTTTGGGCGTCAATCCCAGTTCGGCCAGTTTCGGGTTTACCGCCGAGAACATATCGTATGCGATGCTCTCAGACATCAAATTAATTGTTATGATTTGATGAGCTATCGGTTCGCGGATAACGGAGCGGATTAAATACGCGCATATTGCCAGCGTTTCCAGTGTGGGCGGCACCGAGGTCGGCTCTTCATCGGCTGCCAGAAAGCCGAATTCACGCATCCATTCGGCTAGATCCGACGGATGCGTCACTTCCTCGGCAGCGTGCTCGCCAAAAGCGTTACGAAAGCGTGAGTCTTGACAGCTACCGTAGCGCAAGGCAACTGCGGCAGTGAAGTCGCAGGATAAATAATACAACTGCCGGACCCATTTGAAATCTGCCGGAACAGAGGCCTTAGCCACTTTCTTGAAGAACAGGCTCTGCCTTATGATGATCGAATATTCTTCCTGAAGCTTCCTAAGCCATTGGCCGGTGGGTATTGTACCAGTTCGCATATCGATTCCTTTTCCCGGGGCTTATTGATTTATTTCGTGTCTTTCTTGGTTCAATCGCCGTTATCAGGATAAACAAAATTACGGTTTCTTTTGCAGCGCACCCCGCACCGTTGCTGCTTGGCGTGTCGTCACCGGAGACGCCTGATTGCCCCAGCTGTTGCGAATAAAGCTGAGCACCTCGGCGACCTGACGGTCGGAAAATTTTTCCGAAAACCCCGGCATTTCCTGAGGCTCCGCTCCCTCTTTCGTTTGCGCAGTCTTGCTTCCTTGCAACAGAAGATGGATCAGCGAGGCGGCATTTTTGGAAAGAACAATCGAATTTCCTGCAAGCTTCGGAAATTTACCCGGCTCTCCATTTCCGGTTACTTGGTGGCATTTCGCACAGAACGACTGGTAAATGCCTGCGCCAGGACGCTCCACTTCGCCGGTTACCATTGCCGACAACGCCATGGCAACGGCGGGCGTGTCCGGTTTGTACAAGGCTTTTTCGCCGTAAGCGGGCAGGGATTTCAGGTAATGTGCGATCGCATTCAGATCGTCTTTGTGAAAATATTGGCCGCTGTTTTCGACAACATCGGTCATGCTGCCGAACGCCGCCACCTGCCCTCCGTGGCCTGTTTCCAGAAATGCCGCGATGTCCGCTTCAGACCACCGACCCAACCCGGAAGCTGCATCTCCGGTAAGATTCGCTGCAAACCAATTGTCCACCAAAGCCCCTGTTAAATACATCGGCGACGATTCCGAATAGGCCTCTTCCTGGAAGGCAAGGCCGCGAGGCGTATGACAGGCGCCGCAATGTCCCAGAGACTGCACCAGATAGGCGCCGCGGTTCCATTGCGCGTCACGGTCAATATGCGGTTTATAGCGCTCGCGTTTGACGAAAGCCGCATCCCAGAAAAACAGGCTCGAGCGTATATTGAAAGGAAAAGGCAGTTTCGTTTCGGGCGGCTGATGATTGACGGATTTCACCTCATTCATGAAATAATCGTAAAGCGCGGCAATATCGTCATCCGTAACAGCCGTGAACGACGGATAAGGCATTGCCGGATACAAGCGCCTGCCGTCCTTGGCGACGCCGTTTCGGACGGCACGGCTAAAATCATGCAAGCTGTAGTTGCCGATACCGGTGGCGGGGTCTGGCGTAATATTCGTCGAGTAAATTATTCCGAAAGGCGAATTGAGCGGTAGCCCGCCTGCAAACGGCTGGGATTGCGGTCCGGCCGTGTGGCAGGCTATACAATCCCCTACCCTGGCAAGGTAAGCTCCCCGGCTAATGTCGGCAGCACCGGCTTGCTGCGCCATGGCAAGGGTGCATAATAAGGCTGCGCAAGCGCCGGCAGTTGCCCGGTTTAAAATGTTCTTGAAAGCGGCCATGTTCATTAAAACCATGATCTGCATGGCGGCACCAGCAAAACCGCCCAGCTGTTGAATATAACCGCGACTATGAAGATGAAACTCGACATGACGCTTAATCTCGCTAAAAACCCGTCTGTCCCTCCGCCTGTGTTGACGGCATCCCCTCCTTGTTTATACGGCTTGAATTCAGATTGCCGCCATGAGTTCCAGGCAACAAACCCGGACAGGAGGGCAACCGCCAGGCAGACTAGGCTCACCGTCAACAGTATTTCCGGCAAACTTTCCCAGAGCGGCGCAGACAAAGGCGTTTGGTAGGGATAGCAGGCATGGGCCGCAAGCGGCTCGCTCAAAAACAATTGCATTATCCATGCGGCGGGCGCTCCGAACAGCCCCACCCCTGCCCGTACCCTGTCCATCCGGCCGCGACGCGGGGCAGGAGATTTAATGACCGGATTATAGTTCAGGGAAAGATTCATAGTCTGTTTCAGTATAAATATGGCGATAAATACAAGGTTAAAAACTCAAACAGCCAGACCACATTGACAAACTGCCAGTAAGCACCGCCAATGGTTACGGCTGCGTAGCGTCTGTGATCGAAATAACCGAGCGCAATCCAAAGCAACAGCGCCAACAGGATGACCAGCCCTACGATGGCATGAAACAGGTGAAACCCGGTAATCGTGAAATACAGCGACCCATACAGGTCAGATGTCATATCGTAGGTTTTTTTGCTCCACTCATTAAGCTGAATTGCGACAAAGCAACCGCCCAGTATCAATGCTAATGCCATAGCCGTAAGACTCCAACTCAACAGCGAGCGCTGAATGCAGCGCTCGCTCGCCCAAACGAACACACTGCTGGCAAGCAATATCAAGGTATTCATGCAGGGCATGAACAGAACGGGCAAGCCCTCAGGCGGCCAGTGCTGCTCTGTCTGAGACGCCAGGTAAAAGTAGGTAAACAACAGATAACCGAACAAGGAACCTTCGGTGACAATCAGCGCCAGCATTCCCCACCAGCCGCCGGAGCGTTTGCCCTCGCTGCCTACCGGCAGCGCCTGGGTTTGCATCGTCTCAGACATGAGCCGCCCCCTTGTCGTGTTTACTGTTCGGGACGCGCTGAATAAGGTCTTGCCTCGGCCACATCCAAACAATCAGCGACAGGCAGCATGCCAAAACCATCAGCACCGTAAAACCCGGCCGGTGCAACAGCAAACCGGCAAACGCCAAGGCGCTAAACAGCCCGAGAAAAAACGGCGTATAGGAATCGTCCGGCATTTTAAGAATAATGTCCGGTTTGGCGTCGAGCGGCGTCGTGCCTATCGTTTCCCGGCCCTCCATCAGCAAATAACCTTGTTCGAGACTGGAACGGCCTGCGCCTTCATCCATCCTGTCCTCCCATAGCGGATGGCGGCTTGCGACAAACGGAATGACCGCAAAGTTGTAAGCCGGCGGCGGCGAAGCCACAGCCCATTCCAGCGTCGGCGCATCCCAGGGATTTGAAGCCGCCGGTACACCGCGTTTCAGACTGACCAGGACATTGACCAGGAAGATCAAAATGCCCGCTGCAAAAACAAATGAACCGACCGAGGTGATCATGTTGACCGCACTCCAACCCATGTGCGGCGCATAGGTATAGATCCGCCGCGGCATGCCCAGCAAGCCCGCCAGATGCATAGGGAAGAAGCCCAGATTGAAGCCGATGAACATGACCCAGAAACTCCATTTCCCCAACGTTTCATTCATCATGCGTCCGAAGAACTTGGGAAACCAGTAATAGATTCCGCCGATAACCGGAAACACATTGATGCCGATCAAAACGTAATGCAAGTGCGCAACGACGAAATAGGTTTCATTCAGCTGAAAATCCAGAGGCACGGCTGCCGTCATCACCCCTGAAAGTCCGCCGATCACAAACAGGATCACAAAACCGGCGAAAAACAGGAACGGCGTATTGAACACCGGGCGTCCCAGCCAAATGGTCGCTATCCATGCGAACACGGCGACCGCGCTCGGGATGGAAATCACCATGCTGGTCGCGCCGAAAAATGACAGCGCAAGCGTCGGTAAGCCTGTCGCAAACATATGGTGTATCCATACGCCGAAGCCGAGCAGCATGGTCGCCATGGTTGAAAGCGCCACGGCTGAATACCCGACTAACGGACGTCGGCAAAAAGTAGGCAGCGCATCGGAAACAATGCCCATGGCCGGAAGCACGACCGCATAAACCCACGGATGCCCGAACATCCAGAATAAGTGTTGCCAAAGCAGCGGCTTGCCGCCATTGACCACATCGAAGAAATGCGTACCGGTTTGGCGGTCCAGCCACAGCAGAAAAAAAGCGAGACTGACGGAGGGAATTGCAAACACATTGGCAACCGAAGCGGTTAGCGTTCCCCAGACGAAAATCGGCACCCGGTCTATCGACATGCCGGGTGCGCGGGTCCGAAACAACGTGACAATGAAATTGACGGAGCCGACGGTTGTGGAAATCCCCAGCAACACCATGCCGAGCGCATAAACGTCTATATTCGGTCCGGTGTTGTACTCCAGCCCTGCAAAAGGCACGTAATTGAACCAGCCTGCATTCGGCGCTTGTCCCAATGGAAAGCTCGCGTACAGGAAGATACCGGAAAACAGGAAAATCCAATACGAAAGAGCGTTAAGACGGGGAAACGCCATGTCCCGCGAACCCAGCATCAACGGCCATAAATAGTTGGAAAAACCCGACAGTATCGGCAGCGAGTACAGAAAAATCATGGTCACGCCGTGCATCGTGAACAGCTGGCTATATTGTTCCGGCGTCAGCAGGGTTTGATCCGGGCGCGCAAGTTGCAGCCGCATAATCAGCGCCTCGACGCCGCCCATCAATAAAAAAATAAATGCGGTGACCAGATAACGCAGCCCTATTTCTTTATGGTCAACCGTCGAAAACCAGCCGCGCCATCCGGGAGCCGACTCCCATAGCGAGGCAAGATGCATTTCGGCAGCCGATCCGACCGGGGCGCAGCCCACCTCGGGCACGCGAGTAAGACTCAGATAGGGCGTACTTTCAATAACATCTGTCATGGCCGGCGTTTCCTACTCAAGTGTCGATAAATATGCCGACAGCGCGCCAAGCTCTGTCGCCGTTAACATCATGCTAGGCATACGCGCGCCCGGTTTGAGATCCTGGGCATGGGTAATCCAGTCCACTAAATGCTCCGGGGTATTGGTCAATAATCCGGCGGCAATCAGGCGGCGCGATTTCAAATGCGTCAAATCGGGCGCATGGGCGCCTACGGCTTCGGTCCCGCGAATGGCGTGACAACCGGCGCAGCGATCCAAAAAAAGCTGCTTCCCGGCATTAATGTCGATGGAGGAAACCGCTACAGACGCTCTACGCTGGGCGTCTTGCCATTTCCGGAATTCAGCAGCACTTTGCGCAACAACCTCCAAACCCATGTGCGCATGCTGGATGCCGCAATACTGCGTGCATTGCCCCCGATAAACGCCCTCGGCATCGGCTTGGATCCATTGCCGATTGGTCTGGCCGGGAATCATCTGCGTTTTTCCGGCCAGCATCGGCACCCAAAAGGCGTGGATGACATCCGCGCTTTTCAGCTTGACGAGAACCGGCTGTCCGACCGGGATATGTATTTCGTTGGCGCTCACAAAGCTGCGGGTTGGGTCATCGTCTTCATATTCGACCTTCCACCACCAGTCGTACCCTGTAACAGTCAGCGTCAGCGCCGGGGCCTGCGTGGACCTTGCGATCATATTAAGCGTAATCAAGGTGTAAATAGCCAGTGCAAACAAAATGCAGGCGGATATGCCGGTTCCGATATAGATCCATCGCATTCCTTTATCTTCGCTGCCAATTAAACCTGTATCGTCATCCGGGCGTTTATGGAAAATAGCCCTGCCCAGAAGCAGCGCTACGATGACGAAAACTGCAACCACAAGCGCGACCATCACCCATCCCAAATGCATCGTGGGCATTGAGGCCGGCCCGTAACTATGTAAAAAGTAGTTTAACGGAGCTGCTTCATTTTCGGCCCATGCGGCGGAGACCGGCGCAACGGTGAGGACGCATAAAAAAAATGCGTAAGTGACCGCGACACCAAGGCGAAATCTGAATACGGAACCGTTCATTTATTTGTCCTGCCCCTATCCAAACGATTGTTAGGCTGCTTGCATTTTAGCCACAGTTTCGATGTACCCGTACCTGCTGCGGTAAAGAACGAGAACTTTTGCCATGTTGTATCTCCTCATTGAGCGCGGTCTTGCAGTGTCCTGCGTAAAGCTCACCGGGCACGGTCCACGAAAAATCAAAAAACAAATAGTACCGCTCCGGCAGCTATCGGCGGCCTAAAATTTATAACATGCGGTAAATCAATGATATTCGTATCATTACCTATCGGCATCAATTTCCTCTTCCCCAAGCCATGGCCGTTGTTTAACCGGTGCTGCGGCATCAAAAGCGGCGGCGCAACTGCGTTAAACCGTCAAGCCATCGCGCCTCTTATTCAACAAACAACCCCGGCTTTATGTTCCAAATGCCGGTAAACCCATAATTTCAAACTATCTTCAATAAACACCCAGAACAGACAATAAGCCCAGATGAGTCCCACAGACTCCCAGGAAATCGGGGTAACGAACCAACCGAACCCGGCAATCAATGCCGCGACGATTTGCGTGCCGATAATCGTAAATAGCAACAGCGGCGCTGGAAACGGCGGGGTAAAAAAACGATGCCGGGTACGGGCGACAAATAAGGTTAAATGGCCGGCGACCGCAAGCTTAAGGAAAATAATCGTTTGCAGCTGATCAAGGCTGACATGAAAATGATTCTTGGCAATGATCAACAGTAAAAACGTTTCCGCTACACCCAGCAGTCCCAGCACAGTCGCAACGGTCAATACTTTGTGCATATTCCAACGCACCGGTGTTGGCGGCAACCATGTATTATCCTTGGCAATGGTTAAAATAGGCAGGTCATTCAGCAATGCCAGCAGGATAATCATCACCGCTGTAATCGGGTAAAAGTTGTAAATCAAAATCGCCGATACCATGAACAGCATAATACGGATGGTTTCGGTTATCCGGTAAATGGCATAGGCATTCATGCGCTCGAAAATACGTCGCGCTTCTTCAACCGCACTGATGATCACACCGAGACCGGTACCCGTTAAAACCAGGTCGGCCGCGGCGCGCGCCGCATCGGTTGCGCCGGAGACGGCAATCCCCACATCGGCCTGTTTCAAAGCCGGCGCATCGTTGACGCCGTCCCCGGTCATGCCGACCAGATGATTATTGGCCTGCAGGTCTTTGACCAGCCAGTATTTATGTTCCGGAAACACTTGCGCGAAACCGTCGGCGCGTTCGGCGCACTGCGCAACCTGATGGATAATATCTTCATTATCTTTTGCCTTGATAATCTGCTCGGCCAACAGGATGTTTTGTCCCAGGCCCAACTCGCCGGCTATTTGTTTGGCGATTGCGATATTATCGCCGGTGACCATTTTTATATCGATGCCGTGCTCTTCCGCTTCCTTTATCGTTTTAGCGGCATCTTCGCGAGGCGGATCGAATAACGGCAAAATGCCCAGAAATGTCCAGCGTCCGGTTTCGTCTGTTTTAGCCACGCCCAAAGCGCGATAGCCTTTTAGTGCGAATTCGTCCACCGTTTGATCCGCGCGCTCCCGCATAGCCGCCTCCTGACTGCATAAGTCCAATACGACTTGCGGCGCGCCTTTGCTGACTTTGAACATTTGACCTTGCTCAGTCTTTATTTCCGCTTCGGTGCGTTTTTGCACCGGGTCAAACGGCATGAAATGCTGCTGCTGAAAGGACCGCAATGCTTTTTCATGATCCAGTTGCTGCAAAATGGCGCTGTCAAGCGCATCGGGATTTTCAACTTCAGAGGCCAGCGCCGCAGCCAGAATAATCCCGTGCTTATCGGCGCCGTTAAACATAACCGGCTCACCCAGGGTTAATTTGTTTTGCGTCAGCGTGCCGGTTTTATCGGAACAGAGAATATCCATGCCGGCCAGTTCTTCTATCGATTCCAACCGGGAAACAATGGCTTTTAATTTAGCCAATTTTATAGCCCCGACCGCCATAGTCACCGACAAGACTGCCGGCAGGGCGACAGGTATGGAGGCTACCGTCAGAATCAGCGCAAATTGCACCAACTCCATCACCGGTAACTGCCGTTCCAGGCCGACCAGAACCAGTATCACAACCAGCACCAGACTTATAAAAATCAGGTAATCGCCGATATGCATGACCGCTTTTTGGAAATGCGACACGCTACTCGCTGAGCTGACCAATTTTGCGGTTTTGCCGAAATAAGTATGCGCTCCCGTTCCGGTTACAACGCCGGTCATTTCGCCTTGCTTGGCAATAGAACTGGAATAAATCAAATCGCCTGTGCGCTTGTCGACAGGCAAGGATTCTCCGGTCAAGGCCGATTGATCGATACTGAGATAATCGCCTTCAAGCAATGCAATGTCGGCGGGCACCACATCGCCCAAGCGGATTTTAACCTTATCGCCGGGAACCAATTGCACGGCGTCAATATTTAACCATTGCCCATCCCTGCACACGCGGGCTTTCAAGGCCAGATTCTTTTTTAACTGTTCAATGGCATTGCCGGCCTGATATTCCTGCCAGAATCCGACAATGGCATTAAAAAACAGCAGTATCAGGATAATAGCCAAGTCGTCTGTATTACGAACAACGGCGGACAGTACCGCGGCCGTTTCTATCATCCAGGGAATCGGTCCCCAAAAATAAGACAAGAATTTAAGCAGAGTGCTTTTGCGCTTTTGCTGAATGGTATTGAGTCCGTAAAAAGCGAGCCTCGCTTGAGCATCCGCCGCGGAAAGACCGTTCGAATCGCTGTTCAGGTACTTCAAAAGTGCTTCTGCCTCCAGCGACCGGACCTTATCGGCATCCAACGGAGGCGGGAATTTCGGAGTATCTTTTTTCATAGCAATCTCTCTGTTTAAGTGTGTTTAATTAAAATTAAACGTCAGACTCGATGAATAAAAGCCAGTTTTTTGATGATTACCCGCTTGCAAATTGATTTTTAAGAAACCTCCTCATTGTTATGTGAACCATCATGCTTAACTATCGGCATCAAAATACGTGCCACTGACCTGAAAAACCAATAAATCGGCTTATAATTCAATTGGATTGCGCATATTTAAACAGTCTCCGCCATGGCGAACTCCCAAACCAGGAATATCCTGCATATTTTCAATAAGCTATTATTTTAATTTAAGTTTAGCCGATTTTTTTACGGTTAGCCGGGTAGCGCAAAAGCGGCAGTAGTTGAAAAGAACCGTACAGATAAGGTTTATTTGAACCTTTTAACAATCTCCACATTCATTTTAATTTTCTCTTTTTAAACAGTCAGGTTTGATTTTACTCATGTTATTTCCGGTGATCAGCGTGTGGCATGGAAATAGCTTTAGCCTGTATGTTCTTCATGTTCTTACTAAGTCACTGTAAGTATTTGTTGATTAAAAATATCTTTAACTTTGGACAAAGAGAAATAATATGAAAAAACAACTCCATAAAATAGCCACATATACTGCGCTGGTCTTGATTTCATCGCTTCCTTTTTCTATGGATGCTCTTGCCGACCCTGAAAAAAAGCAAAGCGTGACTACGGTATCCAGCATCGATAAAAGCACATCGACAACCAGGCGTAAAATCCTGGAAGAAAAAGAGCAGAAAATTGCCAATGAAGCCAATGAAGCCATGCTGGGAACCCAGCAAGCGCTCGAAGCCTTAGAGAAAAATGACAGTAAAAAAGCTATGTCGATCTTGCAGGCTGTTTCGGGAAAACTGGATATTCTTCTGGCAAAAGACCCCTCTCTGGCATTGATTCCCGCTGACCTCGAAACTGATGTTATTGATTTTCAAGGCGATGCTAAAGCAGTCGAAAAAGTACGCGACGAAGCCGATGATTTTCTTGAAGCCGGCAATTTGCAAGGTGCAAGAGAGATACTTGCCGGGTTGGCCAGTGAGATACGAATCACGACCATCAGTATTCCGCTAGGTTCATTTCCTGTCGCCATTAAAGACGCTGTAGCATTGATTGATAAAGGAAAAGCAACTGAGGCTGCAAGCGTTTTAGACCAGGTCTTAAACATGCTGGTCAAGACCACCGAAGTTATCCCCCTGCCTATCCTCCGGGCTGAAGCTCTGCTGGATGAAGCGGCTGAATTGGAACACAAGAAAGATCTGTCCAAGGAAAAAAGCAGAGCTGAAATCCAGAAATTAACCGATGCGGCCAAAGATAAGCTGACACTCGCCGAACAATTGGGCTACGGCGGCAAGGACGACTATAAAATACTTTACACTGAGATTGATGCCATCAAGGAAACTTTACACTCCAAACAATCGGCTGACACATGGGAAAAAATTAAGCGCCATCTTTCTGAGTTAAAAAACAAAGTCATGCAAACTAAAAAATAATCAACGGTATATAAACGCCGCTTTTGTATAAGCTGCTGATGGGACATTAAAAGTCCCATCGCACTTACAGATCACATTATTAAGCACTGTTACGCATACCAAGGCTGAACTTTTCGGCGAAAAATGATTATTTGGCGCGTGATGCCGGCGCGATGAATATCGTTCGGATAAAAAAGTATTTCAACGCAATTGAGCTTACGCAAACGAACAAAAACCTGGCGATACCGGCAATCCTCTTGGCGTTTCCTTTAACTGCCGCTGCATTAACAAACAAATAATCCTAAAACGCAAGCAGACAGCACCCATCCGAGCAACTGACAGTTTTATATTTGCAACAGAGCCTCTGCATGCCGGAAACAATTTTTTTGAGTTGTTATTTTAATTCACCACAGAAGATGTGTTTATCTGAAATTGGCGCAATATCTGCTTTTAACTTAAAAGGACAATGCATTCTGCCGTTATTTTGTCGCCGTTTCCTAGGATTCCGGCATTTTTCGGCTAAAAGCATATTGGAACTGCGGTTGCGTTGCCGGTTTCGGATGTTGAGATAGTTTCCGCAGGCAAATTATTGCCGCTTGTAACATGTTAACTCCGGCGCTTAGGAAAGAACCGTGAATACCGATAAATAGAATGGAAGTGCCTGAACAGTCAAAACAGGCCTCTAGTATTTTTTAATCATTTAAGCATAGGAGAATTTTATGGGCATGTCCATATCGTCGCCAAGCATGTCGTCACAAGCCAGCGGCGCCGGCAAATGGCAACAGCAACGTCAAGATTTCAATCAATTAGCTCAAGCCCTACAGTCTGGCGATCTAAGCGCCGCTCAAAAGGCATTTTCAACACTCTCCGCTAACTCGCCGAAAGCCGCCGACCCTAACAGCCCACTGGGTAAATTAGGGGCGGCGCTGCAAACAGGCGATGTGAAAGCCGCACAGCAAGCCTTTTCCGCGCTAAAATCAGGCGGTCATCATCACCATCATAACGCGGCAGCCGACGCAAATTCCAGCAACGCAGATATTCCTCAGCTCGCGACATCGGGATCCGTTGGAACCAACGTCAATACCGTCGTTTGATCATTTAGTCCCCGTTCGACAAATCCCTGGCGAAAGTCGCCAGGGATTTCAAAGCTGAGAATTTATGCGTATATATACAGTTTTCCCGGATGCCAAAAATGAAGCACACAGGCCCAATCAGTAGTGTTGCAACGCATGGCGCTTATATTGCGACCGGCGGTTACGATAATCGAGTCATTTTGTGGGACTCATTAACACGGAAATCCTTGGCTAGGGGCATGCACGACCACTTGGTTAATCATTGCGCGTTCAGCCCGGACGGTAAATTACTGGTCAGCGCCGGCAGCGATTATACGGCCCGAATTTGGGAGTTACCCACATTACGTCTTCTGGCCGTTCTGACCGGTCACGCCGACGATGTGGATATGGCGGTTTTTGCACCGGACAATTGCGCCGTAGCGACCTGCGCTTTGGATAGAGCCGTCAGGGTATTCGATCTGTCCGGCCGTTGCCTCAAAACCTTTTGGGGACACACAGGGAACATCATTTCGCTGCTGTGGAGCCGGGACGGAAAGCGTCTGGTTTCGTCGAGCGTGGACGGTACGGTACGGGAATGGGACATCGAAAAAGGCATTCAGCTGCATTGCTACAATCTCGATGGCGTTCGCACGGATACCATCGAAATGGATGTTCAAGGCCGGATCATCGCCGGTGACGATCTCGGCCGGATCGCAATCATTACTACGGAAGGGAAGCTTTGTTATTACTCAGCCCATCGGGCAGGCATCAAGAAGATAGTCTACTGCGAACAGCGCCGGCTTCTGGCGTCCCTCAGTTACGACCGCACATTGGCTCTCTGGCATATCAGCGAGACCGGAACGGTTACGGAACAGCAGCGCACCGAGATTCCAGCAATCATTTGGCCGAGGGCTGCCGCCATGCTGGATAACGATAAATTGGTCGCCGGCACGTTCGGAACAACCTACGCCGTTTATGACTGGCGCCAAAACAGCTGGAATACCGATGAAATTGAGGCCGGAAACGGCATCAACGCTGTCGTTGTTCATCAAGGAAGCACTTACGCCGTTGGCGATTCCGGCACCGTGTTCAAGGACGGCAAAGCCTATTCCCATTTAGGAAGTTTATGCAACTTTTTACTATCGGCGGGCGACCGCCTGTACGCGGGCGGGCAACTCGGCCAACTCTTCGACGTAGACAGCGGCAAGATTATTTATGAACACCACTCCCCCTTAAATTGCGGCGCCCTCTTTTACCGGGCAGCGCATCCGCACATCGCGGTCGGCAGTTACACCGGTGAAATGATCGTATTTTCCGTTCAGCCGGATCAGACGATCAAACCGGAGCAGAAAATCAAAGTCTATGAAAATGCAATCAAGGGCATAGCGGCTAATCAGGACCGGCTGTTTTCTGTTTGCGCCTCGACGGACATTGCCTGGCACAACTGTGACGATCTAAGCCTCGCCCTGAAGATTACGCAGGCGCATGAAAAAATCGCCAATGCCTGTTGCAAAGTCGGGGATACCGGTTTCGCAAGCGTGGCGCGGGATAGGTCGTTGCGTATCTGGATTGATGGCGGCCAAGAGGTCTATCCGGCGCCGCATTTAAACTCGATAAAATGCATTTGCGCCAGCCCTGACGGGCAATCGCTGATGACGGGCAGCTATGGCGGGACTCTGGCGGGGTTTGATTTTCCGACACGGACCTGGACAACTTTCGAACGTCCGACCACAGCCGGTATCTCATCGATAAGCTATGATCCGGTGCAGAGCCGCTTCCTTGCTGCATCCTATGACGGTGAAATCTATCCTGTCGCCCATTAAAAAACCGAATGAGCCTCCTTTGAAAACTATACTGATCTTCCCAGGCAGCCAACGAAAGCAGTCGTTAAATCGCCGTTTGGCTTTGCATATCGAGTCTTTATTGACGCAGGATTTCCGCGTCGAAATCCTTGAGGCCGACGCAGTTGACCTGCCTTTGTTTAACCAGGAGATGGAACAGGATCAGGTCCTCCTGGAAAAGGTCAAACCGGTTTACGAGCGCTTTCGCACCGCTGATGGCCTGGTTGTGGTCAGCCCGGAATACAACGGTTCATTCAGTCCCTACTTAAAAAACACCGTCGACTGGGTGTCCAGGATGCCGAGAATCCATGCCGGGCAAGACTATATCAATCCGTTCCATAGCAAACCGCTGTTACTTGCCTGCGCAACGCCGGGTTGGAGCGGCGGAATACTCGGCTTACAAAGCGCCCGTAACCTGTTCGCTTATTTGGGCTGTTTTATCCTTCCGGAACAGCTGTCCCTGCCCTATGCCGCAGGAGCCTGGGAAGAAGACGGCTCGTTATGCGACCTCTATTTTAATGATCATCTGGAACTGACGCTCAAGCGATTCGGGATGGTTGTCGAAAACGCACCGGGATTTTCACAATGATCACCGGAGGTCAAAACAGGATTTACTTTTCAAAACTATCTGGAGAAACGGAACGATGGCTGCGATTTTAACGAAGCGGGACTGGCCTGAATTTGGGGCCACGTTGTGCGGCACTATGACCGACCGTGAACGCCTCGGCTTACCGGATTACTACGTGGCAGACAGGTTTTCCGGGCATATCGGCGGGATATACGACGAACTGCGTCAACTGAATAGTGATGAGCTGCTGGCAGTTGTCCAAGACGGCAACACCCATTTGGAAAAAAGGCTGGCGGCCGGCAACCTGCTGGCACTGATAGGCGATCCCCGCATAGTAACGAACAATCCGGCCATGGTGGATATTCCCGGAGGCGCTGTCGTCATCGGCTTGGAAGAAACGGCTGTCGATGACGTTTTGGCGCGATTTTGCAAACTGGGTTTGGACGAGTCCTGGATCCGTAAGGAATGTCCACAACATGACGTTACGCTTGAGGATTACCGGATTGGTAAATTCCCGGTAACCAACCAGGAATACCGCGATTTTCTGGTCGATACGCGTTACCCCGAGATTCCGACAAGCTGGGCATTCCGACGGTTTCCGGTCGAACGCGCCAATCACCCGGTTTACACGCTTTCGGCAGAAGCCTGCGATGCTTATGCCCGGTGGCTGGCAACCATGACCGGCCGATGCTTTCGTTTGCCTACCGAAAGCGAATGGGAGTTTGCCGCCGCAGGCCCGGAACGCCGTGAGTTTCCATGGGGCGACGAATTCGATGAAAGCCTGGCTAACACCTGTGAGACAGGACTGTTTGACACCTCGCCCGTTGGCATTTTTCATGGCGGGGAATCGTGTTTTTCTGTATGCGACATGGCGGGTAATGTCGAGGAATATGTGTCGGACAATTACCAACCCTATCCGGGCGGCCCGGTCATTGACGATCATCTGAGCCAGATTCACGGCGCTTATCGCATCGCCCGAGGCGGAAGTTTCGCGCGGTTCCGAGATCTGGCGAGAACTCGAAGACGCCATGGACATAATCCCCGATCCGTCACTTATGCTATGGGTTTTAGACTGGCCGAAAGCATTTACCCTGCCCAGTCTCTAAACAGGACTTTACGCTTCACTATTCAAAAGGAAATATAAATGGCGCATCTACTCTTGCTCGAAGTTCCTGGCGGCAACGACTTCGATCTATTCGAGGCAGCTCAGGCGCAAGGCCACCAAGTTACATTTTTTACCGCCGACAGTTCCTATTACGCACAAAACGGGACCTTGAAGAAATATCTCGGCTCGGCAAAGCGCATCGTCGAAATCAAACCCTTTGATTATCACGAATTCGAAAAGCGGGCCGTCGAGATTCATCAGAAAGACCCGTTCGATGCGCTACTGTGCCTGATTGACACCCGCATACCGGAAGCGGCCAAGTTGGCGGAACGCTTAAACCTCAGGTTTCTGAATCCCGAATCGGCGGCCGCTATGCGCGACAAGTTTACGGTGCGAACCATTCTGGCTGAAAACGGAATTCGCCAACCCGAATTTGCCCTGGCGACGGACAACCAACAACTTAGGGCGGCTGTCGAAAGCATGGGCTTTCCTGTCCTTGTAAAACCGTGCGACGGATACGGTTCGCAAAACATCGCAATTTTCCTATCGGAAGACGATCTGAATCCGCTGCTCGATCCACTGGATAATTACTTGCCTTGCCATACCGATTACGGATTTGGCGTTATGGCGAATGACCGCTTACTGGTCGAACGCTATATATCCGGCCAGCTTGTCGGTTGCGACACGCTCACCCGGAACGGCAAGCATGTGATGCTGGGCATCAATGAAAAACTGATGTATCCGCCCCCCTCATGCGCCATCAAAGGCAGCTGTTTTCCATCAGACCGGTATGAAACAGACAAGATTCAAGACTATGTGTTTTCAGTTTTGGACGCCCTGGGCTTCAATGACGGCGCGACGCATACGGAGATTTTACTGTCGCCGGAACAGGGCCCGCTTCTGGTCGAGGTTAACCCCCGGCTCGTAGGCGCCAAAATACCGCGTCTTTTGAATCTGGCCTTGGGTAGATCGGTCCACGAAGACGTAATCGATCTGCATTTGGGAAAACCGTTGTCGGAATTACCCTATCAAGCGCCTTGCGGTTTCGCCGTGTCGAGATGGATAATCACCGAGGCTGCGGGGACTCTGGAAGAGGTCATTATTCCGCCGGCATCAGGCTCGGGCATTCGGCATGTTGAAATCCTCAAAAAACCGGGGAATCCTGTTTCATACCCTTATCAAAACGGCGATCGCATCGGCTATGTCATGACACTCGGCAATACGCGCGAACAGGCCGAGCAACTTGCAGACGACTATGTGTCTCAGGTGCACGTTAAGGTATCCCCTCTGTAGTGCGCAGGATGCCCCAAGATGCAAAGCATTGTTTAATCACGCAGGCTGATATTGGACTGTCGATTGACAAAACTACATTCAGGATCGATATTCACGCCACGTTACAGGTTTAATCCATTGCTCGTCAGTTTAGTATCAAGGAATGCCGTAAACTGAAATAACGGCGCACCACACGGAATCACAACCAGGATTTAGCATGATAAACAGTTCGAAACCTGATCCAACCGACAACGCATTCTGGAGTATTCCTGCAGAACAACAACTCAAACAACTGGCTGCAACGCTTCAAGGCTTAAGCAATGAAGAAGCCGGCCTGCGCATAAAGCGCTACGGCGCAAACCGGCTGAACAACAAAAAGCAAACGGGGAATTTGCGGCTGTTTTTCGCCCAGTTCAAAAACTCGATTATTCTGATACTGCTTTTTGCCACCGGCCTGTCATTTTATTTACATGACCGGCTGGATGCCGCGATCATTTTAACGATTGTATTGGTCAGCGGTTTGCTCGGATTCTGGCAGGAAAAAGGGGCGGCCAGCGCCATAGAAGAACTGCTCAAGATCGTGCAAATCAAGGTCAGCGTGATTCGGGGCGGCACAACGACGGAGATTGCCGCCGAAGACCTGATTCCCGGCGATATTGTATTGTTAAAAGCCGGAGACGTTATTCCCGGGGATTGCCTGATTCTGGAATCCGATAACCTGTTTATTGACGAAGCCATACTGACCGGAGAAAGCTATCCGGTCGAAAAACTGCCCGGCGTGTTGCCGGCAGATAGCCCATTAAGCCGGCGCACCAATGTGTTATGGATGGGAACGCACGTGCAAAGCGGCGCCGCAACAGCGCTGGTGGTTGCGACAGGGCAATCGACGGAATTCGGGAAACTTTCCCTGCGCATTAAGCTGAAAGCGCCTGAAACCGAGTTTGAACGCGGCATCAGGCGCTTTGGTTATCTGTTGATGGAAATCACGCTGATACTGGTCATGCTGATTTTTGCGGTAAACGTCTATCTTGAAAAACCGGTGCTGGAGTCGTTTTTATTCGCGCTGGCGCTGGCCGTGGGCTTAACGCCGCAATTACTGCCGGCCATCATCAGCATCAATCTGGCTCACGGCGCCAAGCGCATGGCCGAACAAAAAGTCATCGTCAAACAGCTGGCTTCCATCGAAAACTTCGGCAGCATGAACGTGCTGTGTTCGGATAAAACCGGCACCCTGACCGAAGGCGCAGTGCATCTGCGCGACACGCTGGATCTGTCCGGCAAGACCAGCGACAAAGTGTCCTTTTACGCCTACCTCAATTCCGTTTATGAAACAGGGTTCAACAACCCCATCGACGAAGCGATCCGACAACACCGGCAATTCGATCTAACCGGCTGCGAAAAGCTGGCGGAAATTCCCTATGACTTTTACCGCAAACGCTTAAGCCTGCTGGTTTCAAATCAAGGTGAAAACCTGCTGGTCACCAAAGGCGCGTTGATCAATATTCTTGCCGCCTGCTCGGTAGCGGAAAATGCCGACGGCTCGTTGGCGCCGATAGAATCGGTCGGCGACCGGATTCAGCAGCGTTATGAAGATTTCAGCCGCCAGGGATTCCGCACCTTGGGGCTGGCCTATAAGCCGATGGATTCCAAAACGCGGATTGATAAGACCGATGAGGCCGGAATGCGGTTTTTAGGCTTTCTGTTGTTTTTCGACCCGCCCAAAGCGGATTGCGCAGAGACCATCAATCAATTGCGCGAACTGGGCGTGACGCTAAAAATCATTACCGGCGACAACCGTCTGGTGGCGGCCACAGTCAGCAAGCAACTGGGGCTGGCGGAACACGAAATTCTTACCGGCCCGGAGATTGCGCAAATGAGCGGCCCGGCATTGATCAATAAAGTGGCTGACGTCGATTTATTCGCCGAAGTCGAACCCAACCAGAAAGAACGCATCATCATTGCGTTGAAAAAAGCCGGTTTCGTGGTCGGCTATATGGGCGACGGCATTAATGACGTGTCGGCGCTGCATGCCGCCGATGTCGGCATTTCTGTCGACAGCGCCGCCGACATCGCCAAGGAAACCGCCCAAATCGTTCTGCTGGAAAAAGATCTGGCGGTACTGGTGCAAGGCGTTCGCGAAGGGCGCATCACGTTCGCCAACACCTTGAAATACGTGTTCATGGCGACCAGCTCGAACTTCGGCAACATGTTCAGCATGGCGGGCGCATCCTTGTTCCTGCCCTTTCTGCCGTTATTGCCCAAGCAAATCCTGTTGACCAACCTGCTGACCGATTTTCCGGAAATGACTATCGCTTCGGATAATGTCGATGCGGACATGGTATCCCAACCCAGGCGCTGGGATATCAAGTTCATCCGTAAATTCATGATCACTTTCGGCATCGTCAGTTCGCTGTTCGATTACATGACGTTCGGCCTGCTGTTGTCGCTGGATGTCCCGGTGGAACAATTCCGCACCGCCTGGTTTCTGGAATCCGTTGTTTCAGCCGCGCTGATCGTTTTTGTGGTGCGCAGCAGCAAACCGTTTTTTTCCACTCGCCCCGGCAAATATCTGGCCGCAGCAACACTCACTATCGTCGCCGTCACCTTGGCGTTACCCTATACGCCGATTGCGCCGTTAATAGGCTTTGAACCACTGCCGCTATCTTTACTCGGCTTGCTTGGCGTAATCGTTATGCTGTATATCTCAACCGCTGAAATAGCGAAACTCATTTTTTATCGCTTGGTAAAAATATAGTTTTAGTTTTCACTCCTGAGGCACATGAATCATGACAAAAAAACACGATAAGAAAATGATCGACGGGGAAAATTACAAAAAAAACCTGACCCAGTTGCAAATCGAACTGGTCAAACTCCAGAATCATATTATCAAGCATGACGATAAGATTCTGATCATCTTTGAAGGGCGGGATGGCGCCGGAAAAGACGGCACTATAAAACGCATTACCCAATATCTAAGCCCTCGCGAAACGCGCACGGTGGCTCTCGGCAAGCCTTCCGACCGGGACAACAGCAGTTGGTATTTTCAGCGTTACGCCGCGCATCTTCCCGCCGCCCAGGAAATGGTGTTATTCAACCGCAGCTGGTACAACCGTGCCGGTGTGGAACGCGTGATGGGTTTTTGTACCGATGGCCAATACCATGAATTTCTTGAAACCGTGCCCGACTTCGAGCAGATGCTGGTTCGGTCCGGCATCAAACTGCTGAAATATTATCTGGATATCAGCCGGGATGAACAAAAGAAACGCCTGAAAGACCGGGAGCAAAATCCGCTCAAGCAATGGAAAAGCAGCCCCATTGATAAAGCGGCGACTAAGTATTGGGATGAATACAGCCTTGCCCGTAACGTCATGCTTGCCAGAACTCATCATATCAACGCGCCATGGACTGTGGTCAAGGCTGGCGATAAAAAAACCGCCCGCATTAACGTCATTAAAGACATGCTGTTTCGTCTTGATTACAAAGGCAAAGATGAAGGGCTAATACTGCCTGACGCTGAAATTGTTTTCAATTATGAAGAGGGTTACCTGCAAAACGGCATGATTGCGCCGTAATTATTCAATCCTTATCAGCCATCAGCGCGATTGTCAGGGAAAGATAACTGCGTCAGAATGCTGTAGGGGCGCAAGGATTTTTCAATAATGATAATGAAGGTCGCATTCCCCAAAGAATCGATTACTGAGAGGAGCATCGCCTAACGTGTTCTGAACAACATCCATATCACAGTCCACATTAACCGGTTTTCTTTTTAGTGCAAACGTTTGAGTTTCGTTACCGTTATGGTGTGCCAGCACATTCGAGGTGATTGACGGGCTTGATTTCTCCGCTGCAAGCCATTGATCCGGTAGTGTTAATATCAAATTGGGAGCGGGAGCCGGCTTATCAAATGCTTTGGGCGTGCCTGCATATGCGGGTATCGAGCAACAAAGAACAAAACCGGCAACGCCTGATATTCGTTTAATGGCCTTCAATAACATCTTCAAGAAAACAGCCACTTTCATGATTTTTCCCCGATCTAATTCCAGTTATTGAAAGCTTAGACAAGATGCCGAAAAAATCAATATTTAGTGTCTTTTTATTAGCTTAGCTTAATTGCTTAATGTGGATTGACATACGGTAGAAACTTCTCCCTTCGTATTGCTTGATCTGTCTTTCAGGCTGCCATGCAGGAACAAACCCACGGTCTGCCGTACCCAAACATCGATTTCCGCCTCGTCGGGCGCCAGTTCCAAACCAAGTTGTAGTTTTTGAAACCGTTCACTGCGCAATGCGCTCAAGAATTGGTCGGCGAGAAAATGGGGATCTATTGCGGCAAAATAGCCTGTTTGCTGATGCCGGGCGAAAAACTGCGTGAGATGATCAAGTGTGCGTTGCGGCCCTTGTTCATAAAATTGAATAGCGAGATCGGGGAATCGTAGTGCCTCGCCGATCAGTACCGCGCGTATGCGCACCACATCCGGCCTCGTAATGCGGAACAGGAACTGTTTGGCAAAAGACGTTAGCGCTTCCTCCGGAGAACTCTCCAAAACGTGCCCCTCCGACAGGCTGGTGACGAATTGGTCGCTGCAACGCCTGATCACTGCACCGAATAGCCCGGCCTTGCCTCCGAACTGGCTATAGATGGTTCGCATTGACACGCGCGCATCCCTGGCGATATTTTCCAGACTAAGGTTGCCGTAGCCGTATTCAAGGAAAAGACTGATGGCGGTATCCAGTAATCGATCTCGGCTTAGAAGCTCTTCTCCTTTACGAGGTCGCCCGCATTTAACCATAGTTGTAGTGCTCATAAAATTTATTTGTTCAAAACATTATCATACCTCAAATTAAATGATAATATGCCTTACCATTTTTCTATTGAAGAGCAGGGTGTAAAAGGATGAAAAAAGAAACGCGCATGTCGGCTGCTATCTACCGCTTAAGTCCCCCAAGGGAATCAAGCCCTGCAGCATTTAATACAGCATGGCATCAGAGAGCTGCGGCGAACGGAAAGACATCGATGCGGCGCACACGAAACAGCCTGCTGGCCGCCGTCACCCTGATAGCGATAGCCGGGTGCGGAAGCCATGACGACTCGGGGTCCCAGCCCGGTCAGCGCCCGTTGCCCAATGTCAAAATAGCGCAACCCCTGTCGCAGGAAGTCACTGAATGGGACGAATACACGGGCCGCATCGAGGCGGTTAACTCGGTAGACGTCCGCGCCAGGGTAAGCGGCTATCTGGAGAAAGTGAACTTCAAAGCGGGAGACAAGGTAAGCAAAGGCGATCTTTTATTCCTAATCGATCCGAAACCGTTCACTGCGCAACTGAACTATGCCGAAGCTGAACTGGAAGGCGCTAAATCCCGGCACGAATTGGCAAAAAATGACTTGGCGCGGGCCGAACGTTTGTTCCACGCCAAAGCAATTTCCGCGGAAGAGCATGATGCCCGCAGCAAAGGGCTTCGTGAAACTTTTGCCGCCGTTCAGTCTGCCGAAGCCAATGTCTACACTGCACGGTTGAATCTGGAGTTTACCAAAGTACGCTCCCCGATAGACGGCCGGATCGGCCGCGAGATGATCACCGCGGGTAATGTGGTCAACGGCGGCGGAAGCGATTCGACCTTGTTGACCTTCATAGTCTCCACCGACCCGGTCTATGTATACGCCGATGCGGACGAACGTTCGGTACTGAAATACCGGCGCCAAGCCTACAAAGAAGGTCGAGGCAGTCTGGGCGATGAACGGACTGCGGTCGAGGTGGAAGTGGCTGATGAGCTTAATTTCCCTCATAAGGGGCATCTCGACTATATATCGCCGCGTGAAGATGCGGCCACTGGCACCCTGACGGTGCGGGGCGTATTCGCCAACCCGGACGAATTGTTAAGCTCCGGATTTTTCGCCCGTATGCGGGTTCGGGCAAGCGATCCGTATCCAGCTATCCTGCTTCCCGACCGGGCTATCGGTACGGATCAGGCGCAAAGCTTTGTGTGGGTGGTCAATCAGGACAACCAGGTGGAATATCGCACCGTGAAACTCGGAGCGCATATCGGGCAATCCCATGTGATCACCCAAGGGCTGAAGCCTGATGAATGGGCAGTTATCGAAGGCATTCAGAAACTCAAAGCGGGTATCAAGGTAAATCCTGAACGCATTCCGCTCGCCGGATCTGATGGAGAGTTGAAGCCATGAACCGGTTCACCCACTTTTTTATCGACCGCCCGATTTTTGCGGCGGTATTATCCATCGTCATTGTCATAGTCGGCGGGCTGGCGCTGATTGACCTGCCTATTGCCCAATATCCCGAAATCGCGCCTCCCACCGTGGTGGTGAGTACGGTCTATCCCGGCGCCAACGCCAAAGTGGTGTCCGAAACCGTGGCGACGCCCATCGAGCAGGAAGTGAACGGCGTCGAGGATATGTTGTACATGTCCTCCCAGTCCACCAACAACGGCAGCATGGCGCTGACCGTCACTTTTAAACCGGGAACCAATCTGGACAAAGCCCAGGTGCTGGTGCAAAACCGGGTGGCGCTGGCCGAGCCCAAGCTGCCTCAGGAAGTGAGCCGGCAAGGCATCAGCGTCAAGAAACGCAGCCCGGACTTAAGCCTGGTAGTCAGCCTGATCTCCCCGGACAAGCGCTACGACAGTGTTTATTTGAGCAATTACGCGCTGCTGCAACTTAAGGATACCCTGGCGCGGTTGCCGGGGGTGGGCGATATTATGGTTTTCGGCGCCCGCGACTACAGCATGCGCCTGTGGCTGAATCCTGAGAAAATTGCCGCCCGTAATCTGACCGCCAACGACGTGGTCAGCGCTGTCCGCGAGCAAAATATCCAGGTTGCGGCGGGCGTGGTAGGGCAACAGCCTACCAAGGAAAACACCGATTTTCAGTATACTGTCAGTACGACGGGACGGCTGACGGATGCAGCGCAGTTCGCCGAAATCGTTGTTAAACAGGGAACAGACGGGCAGGTGACCCGCCTCAAGGACGTGGCCAGGATCGAGCTGGGCGCCAAGGATTACGACTCGGGCCTGTTCATGGACGGCCAACCCAGCGTGGGCCTTGCGATATTCCAGTTGCCCGGCTCCAACGCCCTGGAAACTAAAAAAGCGGTGGTCGATGCTATGGAGAAGCTTAAGCCGCGCTTCCCCGAAGGCCTTGATTATCTGCTTGTCTATGACACCGTGGTGTTTGTGGAGAAGTCCATCGACGCAGTGGTCAAGACGCTGATCGAGGCCATCCTGCTGGTCGTGCTGGTCGTTGTAATCTTTTTGCAAAACTGGCGCGCCACTATCATTCCGCTGCTGTCCGTACCGGTCTCTTTGATCGGCACTTTCGCCGTGATGGCGGCAATGGGCTTGTCGCTTAACACTTTGTCGCTGTTTGGCCTGGTGCTGGCTATCGGTATCGTCGTGGATGACGCCATCGTGGTCGTGGAGAATGTGGAGCGCCATATCGCCTTAGGCTTAACGGCCAGGGACGCCACCCGCAAGGCTATGGAAGAAGTGGTCGGGCCGATCATCGCTACGGCGCTGGTCCTGGTCGCCGTGTTCGTACCCACCGCCTTCATCACCGGTGTTTCGGGCGCTTTCTACAAGCAGTTTGCGTTAACCATCGCGGTGTCCACGATCATATCGGCATTCAATTCGCTGACCTTAAGTCCGGCGCTATGCGCGCTGTTGCTGGATCGGGCTCATGGCGACAAGGACTGGTTCACCCGTCTGCTCGACCGCCTGTTCGGCTGGTTCTTCGCCGGCTTCAACCGATTCTTCGTCTCATTCAGTAACGGCTACGCACGGCTGATCGGCCGGGTGATCCGCATGAGCGCGGTCGTGCTGTTGCTCTATGCCGGACTCAATGGACTCAATGTCCTGGCCTTTGAAAAAGTGCCGCTGGGGTTCATCCCCCAGCAAGACCAGGGTTACCTGATTATGTTTGCGCAGCTGCCCGACGCGGCCTCGCTGGCGCGCACCCAGGAAGTGGTTAAACAGGCAACCGCTATTATCACGGAAACGAAAGGGGTCAAGCATGCGATCGCCTATGCCGGATGGTCGGTTTTGACCGGTTCCAGCCAGTCCAACGTCGCCACGATATTCGCACGGCTGGATAGCTTCGAGCAGCGCACAGGCCATCCGGAACTTCATGCCGATGCTGTAATCAAAAGCCTCCAGCAGCGTCTCTCCCAAGTCGAGAATGCCCAAATCGCGGTATTTGCACCCCCCCCTATCCGGGGCATGAGCTCAGTGGGCGGTTTCAAGCTGCAAGTTCAGGATCGCTCCAATGCCGGTATCGACGAGTTGCAAAAGACCGTCAACGACATGATCGCCAAGGGCAACCAGCAACCGGGTCTGGCCGGGCTGTTTACGACCTTCCGTGCAGGAGTGCCGCAACTGTTTCTGGATGTGGACCGTACCAGGGCCAAGTCCATGGATGTGCCGCTGAAAGAAGTGTTCGACACCTTGCAGATTTACCTGGGTTCACTTTATGTCAATGACTTCGATATATTCGGCAGGACCTATCAAGTGGTGGCGCAGGCCGATTCGCAGTTCCGCATGAAACCTTCGGACATCGCCGAGCTGAAGACGCGCAATCTTCAAGGCGGCATGGTGCCGCTCGGGTCTCTGATGTCGGTCAAGGAGATTACCGGACCCGACAAGATCACCCGCTACAACATGTATCCGGCGGCGGAAATTAACGGCAGCACCTTGCCCGGAATCAGTTCCGGCCAGGCAATTGCCACCATGGATAAACTCTTGGATGCGGATCTGCCGCACGGATTCGGCTTTGAATGGACCGAGCTCAGCCTGCAACAGATCATGGCCGGAAACGTCGCCCTGCTGGTTTTCCCACTGAGCGTGATCTTCGTATTTTTGGCCTTGGCAGCCCAGTATGAAAGCTGGTCACTGCCGTTTGCGGTGATCCTGATCGTGCCCATGTGCATACTATCCTCCCTGATCGGCGTATGGTTGCGCGGCATGGACAACAACATCTTCACCCAGGTCGGTTTTATCGTCCTGGTGGGATTGGCCAGCAAGAACGCCATTCTTATCGTGGAATTCGCCAAACGCCGTCATGAGGGCGGGCTCAACCGTTTCGATGCGGCGGTGGATGCGGCGAGAATCCGGCTGCGGCCCATTTTGATGACTTCTTTCGCTTTCATCATGGGCGTGTTTCCGCTGGTCGTAGCCCAAGGGGCGGGGGCGGAATCGCGGCGGCTGTTAGGTACTGCGGTGTTTAGCGGCATGTTAGGCGTAACTTTCTTCGGCCTATTGTTAACGCCGGTGTTTTACGTGATAGTGCAGGCCTTGGCGGAACGCTGGCAGGCCTCAAGGCACAAGACTCCGGGCTTGATGTCGCATAAACCTGCTTCCGATCCCGACTTATGAATCAAGGAATAAATATGCACTCCGCAGAATTTCGCCCTGTCCTGCAACTTGGCAATGCCTTATACGTTGCGATTGCACGGAGCAGAGTCTTGGGCCTGACCTTCCTCTGCGCCGCCGTGCTGAGCGCCTGCGCGGTAGGTCCTGATTACAAGACCCCGGCAACCGATACAGGCCCAACCTTCTCCCATGCCGCCCTTCCTGAATTCTCCGAACAGAGCGTGGAAGTGGCATGGTGGACACTGTTTGAAGACAAGGGCCTAACCGAGCTTGTTGACCAGACGGTGCAGCACAACCGCACTCTACAGGCTGCCCGCGCTAATCTCCGCGAAGCGCGGGCTCTCTACATGGAAGCCGGATTGAATCTTGCGCCTATTGTAACCTCGCACGCCAACTATACAGATCAGAAACGCAGTCTCGGCGCCTTCAACAACCTGAATTACGCGCCGCGCGGACTGAAACTCTATAATGCGGGTTTCGATGCTTCCTGGGAACTCGACTTCTTTGGCCGCGTGCGCCGTGACGTGGAGGCGAGCAGCGATGAAGTCGATGCGCAGGAAGCCAGCCTTCGGGACCTCGGCATCAGCCTGATCGCCGAGGTAGCCAGAAACTATTTCGAGTTACGGGGCCTGCAAAACCAGTTGGCAACAGCGAAAAAGAACGCCAAAAACCAAGCCGAAACGCTGGAAATAACCCGAGTCAGGTTGGAAGGCGGCCGCGGCACCGAACTCGACACTTCGCGGGCATCAGCCCAACTCGATTCCACCAAGGCCACCATTCCCCCCCTGGAGAGCGCCATTCACCAGACTATGCACCGGCTCAGCGTACTTACCGGACAGCTTCCCGGGGCGCTGACGGAAAAATTGTCGCAATCCGCGCCGCTGCCCACGATTCCGCAGACCATCCACATCGGCCGGCCTGCCGAAATGCTGCGCCGCCGCCCCGACATCCGCATCGCCGAACGGACTCTGGCGGCGGCTACCGCGCGCATCGGCGTTGCCACCGCAGACCTTTTCCCCCGGGTGACTTTTGTCGGCACCATCGCCCTCGAAGCCAATACGCTGTCGGGAGTCGGCGGCGTGGGTTCCGATACTTACTCAGTCGGCCCCAAGATCAGTTGGGCGGCCCTGGATCTGGGCCGCGTATATGCCCGCATTAAAGCCACAGATGCCCACGCCGAGGCCAGCCTGGCTGAGTACGAGCAGACGGTGCTGAACGCTTTGGAAGAAACGGAAAACGCCCTGGTCAATTACAACCGGGAGCGAAGCCGGCGGGATTTTTTATCCTCCGCGGCCCAAGCCAGCCAAAGAGCCCATGATCTCGCTCACCTGCGCTTTGCAGAAGGAATCACCGATTTTCTGACGGTGCTGGATGCCGAATTACGCCTGCTGCAAGACCAGGATCGTCTGGCCCAGAGCCAAACCGCGACGGCGACGGCGTTGGCGGCGCTATACAAAGCGTTGGGCGGCGGCTGGGAATCGAACATTGCTTTGGGTAACTCAAACAGCAGCGAACAGGCCAAACAAGAATAACGAACGCTGTTCGTTATAGAAACCGGGCGCCGGCAACACTTTGTGTCCGAAAAAGTGTTGCCGGCTTTTTTATATGAGTTTTACCAATCAACCCTAGCCGCTCAAAACAGCAAGTTTGGCGTTCCAATCCCGGCAACAAAAACCATTTAAAACGTTTGATAAATATCAATACGTTGCAGTTAAAAATGAATTTCCGAATAATATCCCCGTTAAAAATATCAGCGTCGTAAACAATGCTCCGGGTACAATATGTAACAGTCTTATTATTGAGGAACTCAAATGCAAACATCCCTCCCCATTATCAAAACGATGTTTTCCGAATGGTATCTTTTTACCTTGCACAATCCGCTATACGCTACAGTATTAGCAACAACTGTCTGGCTGCTGATGGCAATATTCTACAGCATCCGGATTGCCGCCTTAAAAAGTGGAAAGCGAGCCAGTGAAAAAGCCGGCATCGAACATCTAAATGCCCTGCAACAACAGCTACAGCACAGCCAAGAGGAATTAGCGGCGTCTGCAGAACAAATGGAAAAAGCCCAGCGTACAGCTCAAGATGAAGCACAACGGGCTTTAGCAGTTGAACAGCTGATTTATCAACGCAACCAGCAGATTGCCGGAATTATCCAAACTCTGGCGACAAGCTTTGATCTTGGCGAACGGCCGTTACTTGCAAGCGAAGACATTAAGGCAGACGCGTTGTGGCAACAACATGATAAAGTCATTACCCAATTAATAGAACGCCTGCGTACCGAGCAGCAAGCAAAAACCGAGTTACAGCAAGCCTATCAGGCGGAAACGGCAAAACTGGCCGAAAAAGACATGCTGTTTGAGACGCTACAGGCAACATTAGCCACTCACGCCAACCAGCTTTCCAAACTGGAACAAGCGCTTGAACAGCAAAAATCGATCATCCAACAGCAGGATAATGCCCAACAGGTTTTATCGGACACGCTGAAACAATACCAGGCGGATGCGATCCGACCCGCAGAGCCGGAACCGATTGAAACCGTTAATATCTTCGAACAGCCAATACAGCCGCAAGAAATCCCTGATACTGCGGAGCCCCTGATTGAGCAACCGGCGCCAGGTAACCGGTTCGCACACATTAATGAAGAACCGCTAGCCGCAGTTACCTGGCAGGATGAAGATACACAAGTTGAGTTCGTCGTATCTGAGCGTATGCCGCCAGACATAAAACCGGAAAAGGTAGTCGAAGAAACGCCGTCTGTAATATCGGATACAACGCAACAGCCGGTTGCTCCCTCTAAAGGGTCGCTTGGAAAAATAAAAAACCTGTTCGGTAAAAAACAACAGCCGATTAAAACCGAACCGCAGTGGTCCGTCACCAAAGCGGATGAAAAAGAATTCCAGCCGTTGACATCGGATGAGGAACAACAATCAGTTAATCCGGCTGAAGTATCAGCCTCAACTCAAGATAAACCAGGAAAGCTGAAAGGCTTTTACAGTAAGTTTAAACCGAAAGGTAAATAACGCGTTTCAATGCATTATTAGACTCGATGGTAATCGATTGATGGGCTTGTACATCAAGCCCATCAATCGAACAGTTCAACGCTATCTTTCAGCGATTAGACCTTCAGAGTATAAAAATGCAACATCTTTGCTGCATTAATAAGTTCTCGTTTTAGTCTCACGCTCCTGTTCGCGCGGAACGACCTTGGCCAGCTCCGTCATCTCCTCGGCCAATAGCTCCAGTATATCGTCTGCCGACACAATACCGGCAAGCCCTCCCTCCGAATTGACCACCGGAATGCGGCGGACTCCCTGGGACCGCATCAGCCGGATCGTTTCAAATACTCCTTCTTTTTCCTGCACGCTGACAAGGTGATGTCCCATGATGTCCCCTACTCTAAACTCATCGAGGTCCAGGGATTGGGCGATAACCTCAATGACCATATCGCGATCAGTAACTATGCCGACCGGTACCCGCTTGCCGTCAACCTCGTCGACGACCACCAGATCGCCTACATGGTGCTCGCGCATCAGTTGCGCCGCTTCCGGCAGACTCATTTCTCTGGTCGCGAACACCACTTCGCGATTGCAAAATTCACCAATAGACATTGTGATACTCCCCACTTAAGTTAAAACAAAAGCGCTTGCCGGTAGCGCGGTCTCCAGGACATTCCATATTTAAACGGAATTCGCGTTATCATAACCGACAATGGTACTTGTCGAAACAGGCTTTATTATGGAATTACTTTGGGTTGGAACTGCTTATCTGTCTGGTTTGATAACCAGCCGGTTATATTTGCCGCCATTGGTAGGCTACCTGATGGCGGGGTATATTTTGAATGTTGTCGGCGTTGAGGCCAACGAAACACTAAAGCATTTAGCGGATCTCGGGATTGAGTTGCTGTTGTTTACGGTCGGCCTGAAACTGAAGCCTTCCTTGCTGTTACGACGCGAAGTGCTCAGCGTCGGCAGCCTGCACTTACTTATCGTAACCTCAGTTTCGGCAATAGTTTTCTTTGGCTTTAACGGACATATTTCCGGTGGCCTTGTGATGGGAGTGAGTCTCGCATTCTCCAGTACGGTTCTCGCTATTAAAGTATTGGAAGATAGCGGTGAACTTTCCACCTTGTATGGACGGGATGTTCTAAGCATATTAATTTTACAAGATATTGTCGCAATCGGCCTGTTGGCTGTCGCCAATAATAAACAGCCGTCACCTTGGGCGCTTTGTCTGTTGCTGCTTCCTTTGCTTCGCCCTTTGGCGTATCGGTTGCTTAGCGCCAGCCGCGACGATGAATTGAAACTGTTATTAGGCATAACGCTGGCGATAGCGGGCGGCATGTTGGCGGAAAGCGCGGGTATTTCCAGCGACATTGGCGCATTAATGATGGGAATTATGCTGGCTGGACACGTCAACATAAACGAGCTTTCCAATAAACTATGGGGATTAAAGGAAACTTTTTTAGTCGCATTTTTTCTCCAGATCGGCTTGACCGATTTGCCGGGTTATAACGAGATTTTACAGGCGTTGACGCTCATATCCCTATTGCCGTTGCAAGGCGTACTCTTTTTTGTGTTGTTTTTGCTGGTCGGGTTACGTGCGCGCACGGCTTTTGTTTCTTCGCTGGCGCTGATGACATACAGTGAGTTTGCATTGATCACCTCGAGTGTCGTCGTCGAAGCAAATCTGCTTCCTCCCGCTTGGGAATCTATCATCGGTCTGGCGGTAGCGCTTTCCCTGGCTGTTGCGGCGCCATTAAATCGATTTTCTCACCGTTTGTTTTCCTTGCTGGAATCAACATTGGTTCGTTTTGAAAGAAAGGTCGAACATCTGGACAGACTACCCGGCAGTATCGGAGGGGCAGAATGGCTGGTGGTAGGTATGGGCCGCACCGGTATTTCCGCATATCTTTCGTTTAATCAACAGGATACCCGTGTACTGGGGTTGGATGCCGACCCTACCGTACTGCAAAACCTGCTTGCAGACGGGCGGCGGGTGATTTACGGCGATGCAGAGGACTCAGCGCTATGGGAGACATTGCCTTTGGCAAAAATCAAGGGGATTCTTCTTACCATGCCGGAATTCGAAGTAAGATCGTCGTCGATAAAGCAATTGAAAAACCTGCAATTCGCCGGCAGTATCGGTACGGTTTGTTTTCATACCGGCGAGGAAAGCGAGCTTTATCGGTTGGGGGCCAATTTTGTCATCCACCCATTGATCGAAGCAGGAAAACAATTAACCGAACATATGCTGGATTCAGCGCGTGGATAGTTAATTTTCATAAATGCGCCCGCAGAGCATACAGTACAAATCAATTGTCAATCTTTGCGCGGCGCGGCTAAAAAAGCCCCAAATTCCTGTTCCGGCATCGGCTTGGCGAACAAGAAGCCCTGGCACTGGGTGCAGCCTTGGGCACGCAAGAAAGCGAGCTGCTCCTCAGTTTCCACTCCTTCGGCGACTATCGAAAGATGCAGGCTTTTAGCCATCGCGATGATGGCGATTACCAAGGCGGCATCGTCAGAATCGCTGCCAATATCCCGGATGAACGACTTATCGATCTTGAGGGTATGGATCGGAAACTGCTTGAGATAGTTAAGGCTTGAATAGCCGGTGCCGAAGTCGTCTTCGGAGATTTGCACGCCCAACTCCCGTAATGTCCGAATGATAGCGATGGTATGCTCCATGTTGTGCATCATCATTCCTTCGGTAATCTCCAGCTCCAAAGCTTCCGGCGGCAAGCCGGTTTCCGCCAGTACGCCGCGCACTGTGTCTATGAAATGCACGTCATGAAACTGCCGCGCCGAGACGTTAACCGCAATCCGCAACGACAATTGCCCCTGATTGCGCCATACGTTAACCTGAGAGCAGGCAGTTCGAAGCACCCATGCGCCAATATCGATAATAAGCCCGGTTTCTTCGGCCAGAACGATAAAGTCATCGGGATTTATAAGGCCGCGCATCGGATGATGCCAGCGGATTAACGCCTCCGCCTTGCCGATGACGCCCGTCGTAATGTCTACAACGGGCTGGTAATACACCTGAAACTGGTTATCGGCAAGGGCCTCCCTCAAGTCTGCGGTCAGTTGTATCCGGTTCAGTATGGCGTCCTGCATCGATGGGGTGAAACAGCAGTAAGCGTTGCGGCCTTTATCCTTGGCCGCGTACATGGCCTGGTCGGCATTTTTGAGCAAATCATCGAGTCCGGTGGCGTCCTTAGGATAAAACGTAATGCCGATACTGGCCGATATTTGGGATTTTTCGGCGCCTAATTGGAACGGTTGGGCCAGGCTGTTTAGGATGGTTTGAGCGATGCGCTCGGCGCTGTCGTAATCGTCAAAATCGCCGAGAATGACGGTAAACTCGTCGCCGCCCAGACGCGCCACCGTGTCGGTATTGCGTACGCAATGGCTCAGTCGTTGCGCCGCATCCACGAGCAATGCGTCGCCCACTTCGTGTCCCAGAGTGTCGTTGATTTCCTTGAAACGGTCGAGATCGATAAACATCAGCGCCAACGGTAGACCGGCGCGGCGGGACTGCTTGACGGCCTGCTCCAGGCGATCACGGAACATGCTGCGGTTGGGCAGTCCGGTCAGGGGATCAAAGTTGGCCTGCTTCCAAATCAGCTCTTCGGATTGTTTTCTTTTGGTAATATCCGAGAACAGCGCAACCCGGCGGTTTACCGAGCCATCGCTGTTAAAGATAGAATTGATGCTGAGCCATTCGGCATAAATTTCACCGTTCTTGCGGCGGTTCCATATTTCGCCTTCCCAGTGGCCCGTTGCTATGAGATTGCTCCACATAGCCTGATAGAACATTGCATCCTGACGGCCGGATTGGAGAATTCTCGGGTTTTTGCCGATGACCTCTTCCGGCGTGTAACCCGTGAGTAGCGTGAAAGAGGGATTGATGGCGACGATAGTGCCGTCTGCGGCGGTCACCACCATGCCCTCGCTGCCGTTTTCGAACACCAGCGCCGCCAATTGTATCGCTTCCTCAGCCTGTTTACGCTGGCTAATGTCAGTCTGCGTACCGATCATGCGCAAGGCTTTGCCGTTTGCGTCACGGCTGATCACCTTGCCGCGCGTCAACAGCCATTTCCAGTTTCCATCCTTATATTGTGCGCGGTGCTCGTTGCTGTAACTGTCCGTATTGCCGTCCAGATGAGCGCGCAACTCGGTCATCACGCGATGGAAATCGTCGGGATAGATAGTCGATTCCCAACTCAAAATCCGGCTTTCATAGTCAGCCTCGTCATATCCGAGTATTTCCTTGCAACGCTGGGAAAAAAAGACCTCGCCGGTTTGCAAATTCCAGTCCCACACGCCGTCTCCAGAGCCTTCCAGCGCGAACTTCCAGCGCTCTTCGCTGGTGCGCAGCGCATCTTCGTCCAGCCTCTGCAAGTTGAGGAAAAAGATCAACACGGAGGAGATCAGCGCCGCTACGCAAAGGGAAGCCAGGAACCCCGTCAACAGGTAATCGTAGCTAATCTCCCCTTTCAGGAACACCCCCATTGCGCCTATGATAATCTCCGTGGTTACTACGGAAAAGGAAATAGAAAGCAGAAAAAGCCGGGGTAGGGACATTTTTTGAAGGCGATGAACTAACTGTATGGCGGTTCGAGTCATTGGCAATAAATACACATTTTATGGCAGAGACAGCTTAAGCTTGTTAAAAATAACCCGAGCCAACCGGGATGGCTGCCGTTTGCATATTTGGGAGATTATCAACGCGGCATCTGTCGACTTGTGCTTGAGTTGCCTGCATTTTCATCCATAGCCAGGGTTATTGTTAATAACGATGCATATATTGCCGGTCCCTTTGGACACCAAGCCCCAAGATGTATAGACAATGTGAATCAATGCAGTGAGCACCCAGTAATCGACACCCGTCATAAAACCCTCGATTCTTTAGCGACCATTGCGCCGGCGAGTTAGTCTCATCCGAGTCTATCGTACCGCCAATAAATAATGATATTGCTCAACGCTCCGAAATACGCATCTGACCATGATCTTGCACTATATTGAATTGTTGCAACACATTCATCCCCAACAAGGGTTCGCTTAAATTCGGCACAACCACGGCAGCAACCTCTTCAATTATAAAAGAACCAATCTTGAGTTTGGGAATAACAATCGTACATGCGTTAGCCAAACCATTGGCAGTATTCATCGTCACTTGCTTTTTACAATCAATTTCAGCCGCACGCGCGACTGAACTAGGCAATGAAACTACAGACGCCCCCGTATCAACAACAAAAGTCAATGCGGTACTGTTTACTTCGCCCTCTAAAAAATAATGCCCATTGACACCTTTATCAATCACTAGGGTTTTCTTTTGCTTTATAGCCGGTTTTGTCGTTTTAATTTCCACCAATGAAGAAGTCGTTTGTATATTTTCTGCGCAAGCGGATTTTTGATACTTCATCTCGCCTTGTTGATTTCTGCATTTATAAATCATTTCTCCGGAGGCATTTACGCTGATGGTGGTTAAGGCGATTACTGATAACAACAGACTATTTTTAGGCATAAACAAAACCTCTGTTAAGGTTGGAGGGTGCATGGCTCTTTTTGTACTGCTTGGATTTTGTAACCCCGTTTGTAGCGTTTTACCGATCCAACGATGCAGGTAAAATGAGGCGAAGTAATATTTTGAATTGGCACGCTTTCTTGGAAATGTTCTTAACATTCCTTCCGACGAGGATATAACGTCACCAATCATGCGCCCTTTTCTTTATCCGTTACTACCGTATAGACGACATAAACTACAAAGATAACCGTTACGATATATATTATTGCTGACATGCCTGCTTACCACCTTAAAATGAATTATTTTTTATTTGGCCTAAAGACGCCGGCTTAACAGGCCTTTAGACAACCCATACAGTTTGATTCAGAATATACCAAAAGCGGTCCTGATGCTATCGACCGGCATCAAAAACAAACGGCGGCAACGGACAATGCAGGGTTGCGCATATTGCCCTTAGCAACTCTGCTTCATCTGTGGTGACCTTGCCGTCATGAAAAATTGTCAACACCAGCGCTGAAACCAGCGCTTGTTTGTCCGGCATCTGCAATCCGTCCAGCTGATCCAATGCCGTATCTGTAGAGGACATCCAGTCTTGGAGCGGCGTATAGTCAGGCCATTGCCCAGAATCTATCAGCATTTTTATACGCTGCTGATGCCGCCCCAGACATTCCATGCCTTTTTGGTAAGCTGCGCCGGCTTCGGAATGGCCCTGTTTTGCCACTACGGAAAACAATGTGCCCACCGCTTCGGGCAACTGCGTCAAGCGGAGATTGCCATGCCGATGTTGCGGGTGAGCTGCGTCATCCAGGTGGGTTTTTAAAACGCGGCTCAACGCGAACTCAAATGTATCGACCACGCCATCGACCTCGATCAATTGCTGCACCAATTGGGCTATGCGCTCGATCTGCTCCAGCGGCCTGTTTTTAATAATGGGAAAGGCGATTTGCAACAAGGGCAGACGAAACGCTGCGCCCAGTTTTTGTATCTCCAGTTGCAGCGTTTCGGCAGTCATCACCGTCGTCCCGCCTAATTGTTGCGCGATAAGGTCTAATTGCGTCCGGCGCACGGCTTCGTTTGCATCAAGCAGCAACGCCAACACTAACGGCAAGGCGTCATTGCCGGAATGGGCGGCGCGATAAAGATTTTCGGGTATCGACTGCCGCAGGCTTGAAGCAAGCTGCACATGGCCGTCATCAGGCATGCCTACCGTTTCAGCCACCGCATCCGATGTTACGGCAAAATGTTGCGATGCGAAACCGGCTGTCGATACGCTTTCACCGGCGACTTCCGTACCGTTTTGCGGCTGCCTGTCCATCTGCTCGGCAAGCCGGTCTAGTTCCGGCTCTGAAAAATTCGGCTCCAATGCTTTGATGCGTTCGATCAAAGGCGGATGCGTAGCCAACAATGAGCTGAATGACGCACCGGTGGCAAACAACATGTGGCTGACTTCATCGCTGTCCACTGTCTGTAATTCTGATCCTTGCTGGGCGGCGGCTATCTTTTTTAACGCGCTCGCTATGCCTTGGGTCTGGCGGGTAAATTGTACAGCCGAGGCGTCGGCCAGAAACTCACGCTGCCTGGATACCGCCGCCTTGATCAGTTGCCCGAAAAAAACGCCGATATAGCCAATCAAAAACAGTCCTAACCCGGCCAGATAAATAGCGGCTGCACCGTCGGACCGGCGGGAGTTATCGGAACGAATAGCACCATACCGGGCGCTGTTCAACACTGCTCTGCCGATCAGCCCGATGACCAGAATGCCGAACAAAAAGCCCATCAGCCGCGTGTTCAGCCGCATATCGCCGTTCAGGATATGACTGAACTCATGGCCGATAACGCCTTGCAGTTCGTCTCTGGAAAGCGTTTCCAGCGTACCGCGAGTGACTGTCACTGCCGCATCGCTGGTGGTGAATCCTGCCGCGAACGCGTTAATGGCGGACTCCTGCTCCAGTACGTAAACTTCCGGCATCGGAATGCCGGAGGCTATCGCCATTTCTTCAACGACATTATACAAACGGCGGCGTAGCGGGTCCTTGCTCTCCGCGGTAACCAACGTGCCGCCAAGACTGCGGGCGACTTTGCCGCCGCCTGAACTCAATGACGCAATCTTGTAAAGGCTGGACAGGCTGATAAAACCGATAGTGGCCAGTGAAATGCCGCCCACCAGGGACAGGTTGTTCATGATCCAGTTCAAATCGGGAAGCGTCGCGCCTACTGTTTCATCGCCCGCATTAATGACCAGCGCCGTTATCACCAGATTAACCGCCGCGACAATGGCAAGCACGGCCAGCATGAACATCAAGATCAGGAAACGGGTCTTGCGGCGAGCCTCGTGCTGACTTTGAAAGAAATTCATCTGCTTAACCGGGGCTGTTTTAAGTAAAAGAAACTTTCGGCGCTTCGCGTTTTTCCGGCGCTTCTATTTCCAGATGCTCGGCGGGATTAAAATTGAACATGCCGGCCAGAATATTGTTGGGGAAATTCTCCCGGCCGTTGTTATAAGTCATGACCGCATCATTAAAAGCCTGACGGGCAAAAGCCACTTTGTTTTCGGTAGACGCCAGCTCTTCCTGAAACTGCATCATGTTCTGATTGGCTTTGAGATCGGGATAAGCCTCAGCCAAGGCGAACATTTTGCCCAGACTGCCCTGTAGCGCCGCCTCGGCGCCCGCCAGTTGCCGGATCGCCTCGGGATCGGAAGGATTCGCCCCGGCGGCCTTAAGCCCGGTTACAGCGGCATTCCGCGCGTTGATAACCGCGTCCAGGGTTTCCCGCTCGTGCTTCATATAGCCTTTAACCGCCTCAACCAGATTGGGTATCAGGTCGTAACGCCGGGTCAGCTGGACATCTATCTGGGAGAAGGCGTTTTTAACGCCGTTGCGTAAGTTGACGAGCCTGTTGTAAATGCTGATAAAAAACAATGCGACAACGATGATGAAACCGATTAACGCGAACAATATAGGCATGATGATCTCCAACGAAATAACTAAAGTTGTATCCTAATCATACAAGAGCTATAACTATCTGTCCTTGTTTTTACACCCCATTTTATAGCTTATGCCCACCGATAACCGCCTGAAAATTATCCTGGCGATAATTGTCGCCGCAATTGTCGCGACTTTCAGCCTCCTAGACCCCATTGCCCAGGAACCGGCTTACCATAACTTCGCCGACCAACGCCGCATCATCAACATAGCCAATTTCTACAATGTGCTGTCTAATTTGCCCTTTGTGATTATCGGCTTCATGGGGATGCGGCTGGTTGCGCTACGCCAGGCAACGGGAGGACTGGCCGAGCTGCGGATCATGTATCTGACGTTTTTTGGCGGGGTGCTTCTAACCGGTTTCGGTTCTGTGCATTACCACCTTCAACCCGGCAATCAGACCCTGCTCTGGGACCGCCTGCCGATGACGGTCGCCTTTATGGCGCTGTTCAGCGCCATTATCGGAGAATATATTTCATCCCGGCTTGCCCTGAAATTATTTGTCCCCTTGCTGATAGCGGGCATTGCTTCCGTCGTCTACTGGTATGCGACGGAATTGGACGGCCACGGCGATTTGCGCGCTTACCTGCTGGTGCAGTTCTTGCCGGTCTTGCTGATACCGCTGATCCTGTGGCTGTTTGACTCAAAGCTGGACGGCGACAGGTATATTTGGGGAGTCATCGGCGCTTACGCCGTATCGAAACTCATGGAAGTGTTCGACGCCCAAGTTTATAGCGCTGTCGGCCTGCTCAGCGGGCATTCGCTGAAACATTTGGTCGCCGCGTTGGGGACGTTGATTTTTTATCGGGCATTGCGGGAACGGCATTAGCCGTTCCCCAAAAAAAGGGTGTGCCGAAACCGACACACCCCTTTTTTTGAATTTGAACGATCGCAAAAATTACGCTTTTACCGTATCGGCAATTTCATTAAACGCTTCAACTCTTGTTTTACCGGTCTTGATCAGGTCAACACCCGCATCGACCACCATTTTGCAAAGCCCTGGCGTTTTGTAAACAATCAAACCCAAATAACTGACCGCCGGTACAGCGATAAGGGCCGCGATAAAGCCGTTAAGACCAACAACCCCCATCAGCTTTATAAGCAATACGACAGCATCCAAAGGCAGTAAAACCATGGCGCCGAAATAGACCATTACCATGAACACGGACACCACAAAAACTACAAACTGAAACAGCCTGACCAACGCAACGTTAACTTTTTTCATATTACTTTCACAACCTGATAGAACTTAAGATGTCTTTTTAGCCAGAAAAAGGTTCCTGACCCTGATGAGTTATCCCAAAAAATCGCTTTTTGAAGCCGCAAATTATACCTTAACAGCATCAAATTAATTCATTTTTTTCGGGTCCTTTACGAAGAAACAACCGGTATAAAACAGTTCCGGCAATAAAGCCGCCTAAATGCGCCCACCAGGCAACATCAACTGCAACCCCTCCAAATAGCATTGCAGTTGTTGCGCTGTATAACTGGATTAAGACCCACAAACCCAAAAAAGCGATCGCAGGGACATGAATGACTATCGGTAAAAACAGTATAGGAACCCACAACACTACGCGCTCAAGCGGATATAGAAAAAAATAAGCCGCCAATACGCCGGCGATGGCGCCCGATGCACCGACAACGGGAATGGCGAGGTTCGGGTCAAAAAGCCATTGCAGGAAAGTAGCTAAAAGCCCGCACACCAAATAAAAAATCAAAAAAGGCAGCCGCCCCATCCTGTCTTCGACATTATCGCCGAAAATCCACAGAAACCACATATTCATAATAAGATGCAGCCAGTTTCCGTGCAGGAACAGGCTGGTCAAAAAAGACAAATAGCCATCGAACGGCAAGCCGTAATACGGATTGGTATAGCGTATAGGCACCATGCCATACAGGTTAATAAGCCGGGCGCTTAACTGGTCGGGCATCAATTTCATCGACACAAAAACAATAATGCAAACCGCCATGATGCCCCATGTGGCTAGAGGCTTCGAATGGCAGGGTGCTGTATCTCTAATTGGTATCATGGTTTTTCCCGATCTATAGTGGACGCCAAGGATACTCTCCCTGATTTTTAACTTAGCTTAAAAGTTAAAAAAACGATTTGCAATGAATAGTTATTTAATCATGACCCTGACTGCAAAAAGTCTATAATACACGCAAAGATTGCCCCCTATCATTCTTGCTCTTTAGCAACCATTTAAAGATTCATGCACTCAAATCCAACAAACCCATCCGCATCGTTTTCAAGCCTATCGCTTGCTGAGCAATTGCTTGAGGCAGTAAAAAAAATGGGCTTTGAACAGCCTACCCCGGTACAACAAAAAGCGATTCCCGCCGCCCTGGAACACAAGGACCTGCTGGTCAGCGCCGAAACCGGTAGCGGCAAAACCGCCGCGTTCTTGCTGCCTACGCTTCATCATTTACTGTCCCTGCCCACCGCTAAATCCGGCACGCGGGCTTTGGTGCTCACGCCGACGCGGGAACTGGCCCAGCAGATCTTTAAGCACTGCCAACAATTGACTGAATTCACCGACCTGAAAACAGGCCTGATTACCGGCGGCGATGATTTCAGGCTACAGCAAAATATGCTGCGCAGAAACACCGAAATTGTTATTGCAACCCCCGGCAGACTGCTGGAATTGATGGACCAAGAGATACCGGACTTTAGCAATCTGGAGGTGTTGATTCTGGATGAAGCCGATCGCATGCTGGACATGGGCTTTAGCGAAGACGTGCTGACCATCGCCAACAGCTGCAACGCCGGACGGCAAACCCTGCTGTTCTCCGCCACCTTGACGCATTTTGGCGTCATCAAAATGGCTGACAAGGTGCTGAAAGAGCATGAAATCGTTGCCTTAAATACGTTGCATGATGGGCACAGCAACATTGAACAGCAAATTGTACTGGCCGACGACAACGATCATAAGCAAAAACTGCTGGCCTGGCTGTTGCAGAATGAAACTTATGACAAAGCTCTGGTCTTTACCAACAGCCGGATTCAGGCAGATGCCCTTCGTGGGCCGCTACGCGGACAAAAACTTCGTGTCGGCGTGCTGCATGGCGAGATGGATCAAAAAGACCGCAACCGGATGATGGAATTATTCCGCGGCGGCGAAGTCAAGGTCATGATTGCTACCGACCTTGCCGCCCGCGGCCTGGACATCAAAGGCATTAATCTGGTCATCAATTTCGACGTACCGAGGAACGGCATAAATTATATACACCGCATAGGCCGGACAGGCCGGATCGATGAGCTGGGTTTGGCGATTGCACTGGTAAAACATACCGAATGGAATTTAATGTCCGGCATTGAGCGCTTTTTGAAACAGAAATTCAAACACCGCAGCATCAAAGAGCTGGAGGGTAAGTATAAAGGCCCTAAAAAACTTAAAGCTTCCGGAAAGGCAACAGGCGGCAAAAAGAAAACAGAACCTAAAAAAACGGCGGCCGAAAAAGTCAAAATACGTCACAGGGACAAAAAGAATATCGGCAAAAGACGGGTACCGGCAGCTAAGCCGACCGTAGAAATAAACCAGCCATAAAAAAAGGCCCCATTCGCAATCTGCTGTTGCGAATGAGGCCTTTTTGTTTTCAGAAGCCGGATTTAACGAATCAGGAAAGCTTGCCTACAACCTGTTTCACCAAGTTATCCGGCTTAAACGGTTTTACAATATAAGAGGTGATTCCTGCCATAATGGCTTCCTTTACCTTGTCTCCTTCCGATGAAGACGTCAGCATTATCCAGGGAGGAGTTTCTAATTTGGCGTCGTCTTTTACTGTCTTATACAAATCAAGCCCGCTCATCCCCGGCATGTTCCAGTCACACACCACGATATTAATCTTTACCTTTCTCATCATCAGCAATGCTTCCTCTCCACCCGGCGCATCAAAAACGTGGGTAAATCCGGCCTCGCGCAGAATAGCTTTGGTTAGTGTCCGCATTGAAGCAGCATCATCTACAATCAGAATTTTTTTCTGTAGCAATTCTTGTGATATTTCCATTCTTGTTCCAACTTACACTGGTTATGAGCACTGCAGCACTTAATTGGAGTATTTTACAAGAACTCAAGGTATCCGACAAATAGATTGTAAAAATAATACCAAGTAACTCCCTATCTGCGAAAAAACAGATTCACAATTAGCGTTAAAATGATACTGACAACAAACATGGAGGTAATCGGTATAAACACAAACCGTTGCTCATTTTCAATACATATATCGCCGGGCAACTTGCCAAACCAGCTGATCAACCAGGGCGCATAACTGACAATAACCCCAATAATCACCAAAATAACGCCGATAACCGCCAGTAATTTTCCGAAAGCCATTTGTAACCTCGCCTTTTTGGCGTAAATACGCAAACATTATGTGCCGCTAACAAGAAAAACGCCATTAAGGTAAAATAATAAACATCCTCACACCGCCATCAGTAAAACAATCGGTTCTATAACAGGAACCTATCGGAAATACCTTACATGTTAAGAATCACTGAACTTAAACTCCCGCTCGATCACCCGGAAAACCTGCTCAAAACCACGATACTGGACAGACTTGGCATCAGCGCGGAGGAACTGATCACTTACACCATATTCCGTCAAGGCTACGACGCCCGCAAACGCAACGCTATCCTGCTTGTTTACACCGTTGATGTAGCAGCCAAAAACGAACAGGCAATTCTTAATCGCCTGCAAGACGACCCGCACATTTCTTTAACCCCCGACACCACTTATCATATTGTAACCCAGGCGCCAAAGCATCTGGCGCAGCGCCCTGTGATCATCGGCACCGGTCCTTGCGGACTGTTTGCCGGTCTGATTTTGGCGCAAATGGGCTTTAAACCGATCATCCTGGAGCGGGGCAAAGAGGTGCGGGAGCGTACCAAAGACACATTCGGCCTTTGGCGCAAAAGCCGGTTTAACCCCGAATCCAATGTGCAGTTCGGCGAAGGCGGAGCCGGAACTTTTTCCGACGGCAAGCTTCATACCCAGATCAAGGACCCGAATCACTACGGACGCAAGGTGCTGACTGAGCTTGTCAAAGCCGGCGCGCCGGACGAAATTCTCCATGTCAGCAAGCCTCATATCGGCACATTCAAGCTGGTCACGGTAGTCGAACAGCTACGCGCGACTATCGAGTCGCTAGGCGGCGAAGTCCGCTTCCAAAGCCGGGTTGACGACATCATCATCGATAACGGGCAGGTGCGCGGCGTAATACTGGCAGGCGGCGAAACCATTAACAGCAGTCATGTGCTGCTGGCGGTCGGGCATAGCGCCCGCGACACCTTCAAAATGCTTTATGACCGGGGCGTTTATATTGAAGCCAAGCCTTTTTCGATCGGCTTTCGCATAGAGCATCCGCAGTCGCTGATCGACACTTGCCGATTCGGCAGTAATGCCGGTCATCCGTTATTGGGCGCTGCCGATTACAAGCTGGTGCATCACTGCAGCAACGGACGTTCCGTGTACAGCTTTTGCATGTGTCCCGGCGGCACCGTGGTGGCCGCCACCTCCGAGGAGGGGCATGTGGTCACCAACGGCATGAGCCAATATTCGCGCAACGAGCGTAACGCCAACAGCGGCATCGTCGTCGGCATCACGCCTGACGATTATCCCGGACATCCGTTGGCCGGCATCGACTTTCAACGCCGCCTGGAAGCGAGTGCATTCAAGCTGGGCGGCGAAACCTATGAAGCGCCGGGGCAACTGGTCGGCGACTTTCTCGCCAAACGACCTTCTTCTGCGCTGGGCACGGTACAGCCGTCCTACACGCCGGGCGTACACTTATGCGACCTCAGTTCTGCCTTGCCCGATTATGCGATAGCTGCGATACGCGAAGCGATACCGGCTTTTGATAAAAAAATAAAGGGCTTTGCGATGAAAGATGCCGTGTTGACCGGGGTTGAAACCCGCACCTCATCGCCTATCCGTATCAAACGCAATGAGCATTTCCAAAGCCTGAATACCAAGGGACTGTATCCTGCTGGGGAAGGCGCGGGCTATGCCGGAGGAATTCTTTCTGCGGCTGTCGACGGCATCAAAGTTGCCGAGGCATTGGCGCTGGACATGAACCGATCAATCGCGTAATCACTACATAATCGGATTTACGTTCCGGTCCGCAACAAGGAATCATAATGCCCCAAATAGTAGTTTGTGCCCTGTACAAATTTGTCACCCTGGAAAATTACCAGGCTTTGCGCCAACCCCTGCATGAGGTCATGGAAGCCCATCAGGTTCGCGGCACCTTGCTGCTGGCCGGCGAAGGCATCAACGGCACGATAGCCGGATCACGCCAAGCCATCGACACCGTGCTAACCTGGCTACGCAGCGACACACGCCTGGCGGATATCGATCACAAAGAATCGCTGACCGACACACTACCTTTCAACCGCGCCAAAGTTAAACTCAAAAAAGAGATCGTGACCATGGGCGTGGAAGGCATCGATCCCAAGCGCGTGGTCGGTACTTATGTCAGCCCTCAAGAATGGAATAAACTGATCTCAGACCCTGACGTGATACTGGTGGACACCCGCAACGACTACGAATTTAAAGTCGGCACCTTTAAAAACGCGATTAACCCAAATACGGCGAGCTTTCGGGAGTTTCCGCAATACGTTAAAGAAAATCTCGACCCCGAAAAACACAAAAAAGTGGCGATGTTCTGCACCGGCGGCATCCGCTGCGAAAAATCCACGGCCTTCTTAAAAGAACAGGGCTTCGACGAGGTCTATCATCTCAAAGGCGGCATATTAAAATACCTGGAAGAAGTCTCCGCACAGGAAACGCTTTGGGAAGGCGAATGCTTTGTCTTTGACGACCGGGTGACTGTTAACTTACAGCTTGAAAAAGGCAACTACGACCAATGCAACGCCTGCCGCCTGCCTATCACCGAAGCCGATAAAGCCGGCGAACACTATCAGCAAGGCGTCAGCTGCCCTCATTGTTACGACAAAATCACCGCTGAGCGGAAAACCCGTTTCATGGAGCGTGAAAAACAAATGGAATTAGCCAAAAAGCGCGGCGAAGCGCATATCGGTGCAGATGCGGCCAAGACGCTGGTGCAAAAACGTGTAGCCAAAATGCAGCGGCGGCAACGGGTATCAGAAAAGTAAAACGAAAATACATCAGTCTTAGCAAATAAGCTCAGCCAGCACGTCATCAGTTCCGTAGATCGGGTTACGGCTACGCTAACCAGATCTACTTGGCTCCCAATTCTCCAAAGTGCGCGGGTTAGTTCGCAGATAACAGGCGAACACCGTCCGCGACAAATGTAATTGGGAATTTGTGAATCTGGATTGCAGGCGGTCATGCTATAGTATTATTTATAAACCCAATAAAAGGTGCTAAAAATGCAAAGATTAAGTATTACTATTGATGATGACTTAAAGGATGAATTGGATAGCATTGCCGCAAAAGGCGAAAGGGCCGCTTTTATTAGTCTAGCCATTAAAAAAGCGGTAGATGACTGGCATAAACAAAAGGCTTTGGAAAAAATTTTAACCTTCAAGCCCTATAAAATCGATCAGGATTCGGTTGATGTTTTACGTGAAGTCAGGGAAGCTCGTGTGCAACAAGTTATTGATGCAGCGCGAAGTTAACCATGCAACGTTATGTAATTGACTGCTCGGTTTTTGTGAAGCTGTTTCTTGATGAAGTTGATAGGGACAAAGCACAACAACTTTTTATTCAGGCTGCGGCAGATAAGGCAATACTGATTGCACCTGATTTGCTGTACTTGGAGGTTATTAACACAGCTCAACGTTGCGGTGTCCCGCTTGAGAGCGTGGTTGAATTGCTTGAGGCGCAGAAATATTTGTTGCAAATGCGGGCGGTTTCCGATGCTGAGCGAAACAAGGCCTTACAGATTATTTCTCAGGGGCACGACAAAAGCGGTTATCCTTCAATTTATGACGCTCTTTTTCATGCGATGGCTTTGTGTAATGAAGGCGTATTGGTGACAACCGATAAACGGCATTTTGCTAAAACTCAGCAGCTTGGCAGTATTTGTTTGTTGAGTGAGTTGTCTTTTTGATAAATGCATCAGTTCGTAAGAGATACAACATTATGAAAAAGAGATTTCCAAAACTTAGAACCGATAAAGCCGCCGAGACTTTTGTAGACGAGGCCGATTTAACCCAATATGACTTGTCAGGCATGAAACCTGTTAGTTTTGAATTTCAGCCAAAGGATAATGCGCCTGCCTGAAACGCTTTTTGAAGCTATCAAAGAAGAAGCCGAGCGTTCAGGCGTAACCTATCAACGGCTTATCCGTCAGACGCATGAAAACGCCCTGCACCTTGGGAAACAGCACTTGCCCTTGATGAGTCCTGACGGGCAATAGCTTTTCGTTGCCCGACATTTTGATGTATGTATGTGAATGTCGGGCATAAATAGCTTGCCCGATCTACGCGACTGGGGATGTGTGGGTACCATCAGATTTTGCGATGAAATAAGTCGCTGGGTTCAACCGCATGTCCGGTGGTGCGGGAGGGATAGTGGGCGCAATCCTGTCATTTCCACCCGATCCGGGCTGACACCGTAGTTTGTGTAGGTTGGGCAAACAGCTTTATCGTTTGCCCAACATTGGCCGCGCGATAATGTTGGGCAGAAAAACGTTGCCCAACCTACCCGGCTTCCTCAATGAGTTCTTCGCCGTAGTCTTTTCCAAATATTTCTTTGTAAGCACTTTGGAATGCCTCGGTTTTACGAAAGTCCCTGAGAAGCGGCCATTCCTTAAAGCACTGCTCACCTTACAGCGTTGGAGCGCCAGAATCGGGGAGTCCCATGCATTGTTGAGCCTTAATCTCTCTTTCCACTTCCTCAATGAGTTCTTCGCCGTAGTCTTTTCCAAATATTTCTTTGTAAGCACTTTGGAATGCCTCGGTTTTACGAAAGTCCCTGAGAAGCGGCCATTCCTTAAAGCACTGCTCAGTGACCTCCTCACGCACCGCAGTAGATCTCATTAGCTTCTCCGCCTCATCATAGCGCTCCTCGAGAATTGCGACCGCAAAGTTATATTTCGGATGGAACGGGCGCCAATCCACAGAATGAAGACATTCATGGATAGACTTACCCAAATGTTTCATCGCGATGCAGCGGTTGATCAGGAAATAATACTTCATTTCACCTTTGGAAGTGAGATCCTCAGGGATACTCAGCGCGAAATTGAAAATACGCTCAGCAAGTTCCCACCTCTCTTCGCTGAGTAGGTCAACAGATTGGTTGTTAAGTTTATTATCGGCATCTTCACTACTCACGGGAAAAATTCGACGGACAATAGCCTGCGCCACACGCACGCTTAACTCGTAAAAGCAATCTATAGCTTTTTGAATGTATTCATCGGTTGCTGTCAGGTGACCACCTTCTTTTATTTGTTCATCAAGGGAAATCTTCCACTTCTTGCAATTTTCGAGGTATTGAGGCGAGACTGTTCCTCCGGTATGAACAAATAGATTGCGCCGCTCGGTAATCTCTAGGAATTCAAGCCACGAGGGAAACTCGCGTTCTATTCCAAGCTTCAGCTTGCTATCGAGAAATGCTATCTGAATATGGTGGGAATCACGCATTAAGCCATCAATCTCCTTCGAGATAATTTCGTCTTTAAGCGCATCAAGCGATTCAATCTCTAAGAGTTCCTTGTAAGAAATCTTTTTGTCTGGATTTTTAAGCCACCCAGGGTTCTCGCGGTAGCAGACGTTGAGAACGTCAATTACGAATTCATCAAACTTTGAGACAATGGAGGTAATTACTCCCTGTCGAAACATTCGGTCACCTTGCTTCATTTTCTGCATATGACCGGCGAACTCCTTGATATCCGTCAGCGATTTGATGCGTAGGCTTTTGCCCTTTTCAGTTTCAATTTCCTCAATAAGCTGATTGATGCGCACTTTCCTTTCTTGATCTCTGTTTTTTAGAACAGGAAGCACTAAAGAAACCATTTCCCCGATACATTCGAGATTATTCAAGAATGAACTTTGCGAGCCCAGAATATGGCCCCAAGGAGCCTTTTTCAACGGCTCTTCGCCTTCCTTTTTATCAGCTGACTTGTTTGACATATCCTATAACCCAAAAAATTATTATATGGTTTTTGTATATCATTATCGATTGTCATAATCTATGACAATAAACGCTAGAATTTTCTCGAATTCCCCAGCAGCCGGGTAGGTCGGGCAAAATCTTTTCGTTGCCCGACATTTGATTCGCGTTAATGTCGGTCATAAACAGAGGCGTAGAGGTAAAACGCATTGAAACCATCGCCTAGCTGTTTTGATGGGGTGCTCACGCTCTTACTGCCACTCTATACCAGACTACTTGCTGTTTTCAATTTCCGCAAGAATATCGTTTACTGAATAATTTTGTTGCCACTCCAGACGATCTTCCACGTAGTTGCCGTGACCTTGATTGAATTGCTGCATAAAACGGATAAAATCGGTCGCCCCAAGCCCTTTGTAAAGAATATCGATACCCATCTTTTGGATTTCCTGCTCGGTTTTGTATTCAACTGCACTCATGGTAAAGCCTCACTTAACCAAATTAAAGGGTTACGGACTGATATATTTAAGTTGTTGATGGTCAGCGCCTTTTTTATCAACCTTTCATCAACTGTCAAAAGTATATCTGCATAAACAACTCCCCCAGCAATTATTAAAAAACAAAAGTCTTAATCCCCCGAGCCGGTATTGAGGTTTTAGCCTGTAATCCCTGGCTCTTCAGCACGAAATCAATTTCCTGCCCGGTGCGGTTCAAGACCACAACGGCCACGGTTCCATCAACATTCAAAAATGCGCTTGCTTCAAGGCTGTCCAGGGTTTTGGCGCAGGCTACCCGGCGAGCCCCCGGCCGGATGAAACGGGAGAAATGGCCGATGTAGTAATAAGAGCTTTGATAAAGTATTTCTCCTGCTTTGGTGTCGGCAATAATCGGCGCGCTGCATAAATTGTTCACATGGTTGGGGCCGCCTGTTTCGTCCAGAACCATGTTCCAATCCACCCAGGCCTCGGTCCAGCGGTTAAGATCGTTTATCATCGAATGGGCATAACGCTCTCCGGTATCCCACGAACCGAGATGCGGCCCGGCTTCCTGGCAACCTTCCGTGAAAATAAGGTGTTTGTCGGGATAGGCGTCATGAGTCAGCTGCACGTTGTCGAAGTGATCCCCGCAATACCAGTGGAAACCGACGCCCCAGACATACTGGGCAGCCTTCGGATCGTCCAGTACGGCCTTGGCACGCTCAAACATCCGGTCGCGATTGTGATCCCAGACTATCACTTTAACATTGGCTAGCCCGGCATCATGCAGGGTTGGGCCTAGGTAATCCCTGACAAAATCCCGTTCTTCTTCGCCGGTGTAAATGCAGGAGTCCCACGTTTGCGTGGCTTCCGGCTCGTTCTGCACCGTCAGCCCCCAAATCGCTATGCCCTCCCGCCCATACCCCTGAATGTAACGGACATAATAATCCGCCCAGGCTTGGCGATATTCCGGCTTAAGCTTGCCGCCGTTATTCATCATGCCGTTGGTTTTCATCCAGGCCGGAGGACTCCAGGGCGAAGCGAAAAGCTTTAACCTGCCGCCGGACAAATCGATGGCCTCGCGTATCATCGGAATCAGGGCTTGCCGGTCATGCTCGATGCTGAAATGCTTAAGCTCTACATCGCCGTCCACTTCCGTATAGGCATAATTTCCCAGCGAGAAATCGCAGCTGTTGATGTGGGTTCGGCATAAGGCATAGGCATTGCCGGTGTCCGGCGAGAAATAGGCTTCCAGAATTTCCTGCCGCAAGTGGACCGGCATTTTGTCTAAGGTTACCGCAGCCGCTTCGGTGAAAGCCCCGCCGAAGCCCTGAATTTCTTGAAACTTAACGGTTGTGTCTATGAACACCGAGGGATCGGAAAAATTCTCGGCAGATTCGAACTCTATCGGCTCCAGTTCCGACAACCGATAGGCCGTGTTATGAGCGGTGCAAAATTGTCTTACCGGACGCTGTTTTGTCATTTTGCTAACTCCATTTGTTGAGTGTTGCTAAAGAAGATAATGGGATCGCGGAATATGCACCATCTACATTCCAGTTAAGTTCCGTAACAATTCGGCCGAAACCGGCATCCAACGGCGCTTGAATTTCCAGCCGTTGTCCTGTGACAGGATGTGGAAAATTGAGTTGGGTCGAGGCAAGCAACAGTTGCCGGCAATTTAATTGTTGCCGGAAAAAATCGTTGTGCTTACCGTCGCCATGCGTGGTGTCGCCGATAATCGGATGAAAAATATGCTTTAAATGCCGGCGCAGTTGATGTTTACGACCCGTTTTCGGAGAAAGCTGCAACAAGGAATAACGGCTGGTCGGGTAACGTCCCACCGCAAACGGCAATTCCAGTGTGGCGAGACGTCGATAATGGGTAATTGCGGACTGGGGGGCTTTATCCTGTTGCGCCGGACGGTCGGTCATTTTATCCAGTTGCTCCTGTAACGGATAATCGATAATCGCCCGCTCGGCGCTGTAACCGCGCACTACGGCCAGATAGGTTTTTTCCACGCTAT
>JALNYY010000249.1 GCA_023229605.1 Methylobacter sp. | reverse complement strand
TGGCATTTGCCTACGGTAAAGGTGCCGCAATCTTTCGATTCTTCGACTTTCGCGCCAGTTGGGCTAAGCTGGATTTTCAGCTCGCAGAAACTGGCTTCGCTTTCAGAATGTTTTTTCATGATCAATTCGTTTTCGCCAGTGCTTTTGGCTTTACCGGAAATAGTTTCGGAGCAGTGAGCGTTGCCGGTTTCTTTGGCGGTAGACTCGAAGTCCACATCGGCGCTGACGGTGTATTCGTTGTTGATTTTGGTGACTTTTAAGTGGCGGACATAGTCGCCATCGCGTAATACATAATGATCGGTAGCGGCGAAAGCGCTGCCGGAAGCCAGCATCGCTATAGTCAGAAACAAACTTTTTTTCATAATGGAGCCTCTTTTTTGATTTAGATTTGATCAACATGCGGCAGGCGACAGTTCATTGCCGAGCATGTTGTGTTGGGATGTACATAGCACAACTCGGGGCCATTGTACCTTAGCGCAACGCGTTACTAAAATGCGAGTCAATGATGATTAAAAACCGCAGACAGGCACATAGTGAGCCGGCAGCTTGTTTATAGTCCATACGCCGGCCAACTTATGTGATTATAATATTAGGATAATTCCAGTTTATACCGGCTGGCCGAGATTCGTGGCGCGACGCGCCCTAACTGCATATTCCCATGCGGCGCGTGGGAACGGAATATAAGATTTTTTAATGGTTAACAATTTAATTTTCTCCCCTAAAATTCCGCAAAAACAAGGCCAGCCCCTGATTTGGGCCGGCTTGACCGGCTGCGGTGACTCGTTGGCGTTGGCTTCAGCCATTAAAAATGAAGATTGCCTGTTCGTTATTGTCACGCCGGATAATCAGACCGCGTTGCGGCTTGAGCATGAGTTGTCGTTCTTTTTGCAGAATGAGCACCCCATTTTGCATTTTCCCGATTGGGAAACCTTGCCTTACGATGTTTTCTCGCCGCTGCCGGAAATTATCTCGGAGAGGCTGAAAACGCTGGCCTTGCTGCCGCAGGTGAAACGCGGCGCGCTGGTGGTTTCGGTGACTACGCTGATGCACAGATTGGCGCCTAGAGAGCATGTCCTGGCCAACAGTTTCTCGGTTAAGGTCGGCGATGATTTTAACCTGGATCTGAATCGCCTCAAGCTGGAAAGCGTCGGCTACCACTGTGTTTCGCAGGTCTACCAGCACGGCGAGTTTGCGGTCAGGGGCTCGATAGTCGATTTGTTCCCGATGGGCAGCAAAGCGCCGTTTCGCATTGAGTTGTTCGATGAGGAAATTGAATCTATCCGCACTTTCGATCCCGAAACGCAACGGTCGTTGGAGAAAATCGACAACATCCAGTTGTTCCCGGCGCGCGAGTTTCCGTTAACCGATGAGTCCATCAAGCATTTTCGCCAGGCTTTCAGGGATGCTTTCCCGGAAACTTCGCCCAAAAACCATTTCTATCTGGATGTCAGCAAAGGCATCACGCCCGGCGGCATCGAATATTATTTGCCGCTGTTTGTAGAGCAAATGGCGACCTTGTTCGATTACCTGCCGAAGACAGCGGTTTTGGTGGGGTCGGATAGCTTTGACGCAACGGCGCAGGCCTTCTATACCGAGGCCGAGGACCGGTTTCAGCAAAGGAAATATGATGCGGACAGGCCGTTGCTGAAGCCGGAACTGTTGTTTTTATCGACCGATGAGCTGGTGCAACGAACCGGGGCATTTGCCCGTATTACCCTTGGCGGCATAGTTGCCGAAGACGTGGATAGCATAGTATTCAACTGCCGTCCGCTGCCCAATGTAACCATTGATGTAAAATTGGAGCAGCCGGCGCAGGGATTGCAGCAGTTTGTCAGCGGTTTTGCCGGTAAGATTTTGTTTGTCTCGGAATCGGCGGGGCGCCGTGAAGCCTTGATGGACAAATTAAGGCAGTACAAAATTACCGTGAAGCAGGTTGAAAGCTGGGACAGGTTTCTTCAGTCCGAAACTTCTCCGTGCCTTCTGGTTGCGCCGATGGATCATGGCTTGCGGCTCGAAAGTCCTTCCATCGCGATCATCACCGAGACCCTGTTGTCCGGCGAAAAAGTACAGCAACGGCGAAGACGGCGCAAGTCCGGTGCGCATGAGCTGGAAAACATCGTCAATAACCTCAATGAATTGACCATCGGTTCGCCGGTCGTGCATCAGGAGCATGGCGTGGGGCGCTACTTGGGCTTGCAGACATTGGAAATCGGCGGCATCGCATCGGAATTTTTAACGCTGGAATACGCCAATAACGACAAGCTTTATGTGCCGGTTTCATCCCTGCATGTGATCGGCCGCTACACCGGCATCAGTGCGGAAAATGCGCCTTTACACAAGCTGGGCGGCGATCAGTGGAGTAAAGTCAAGCAAAAAGCCATCAAGCGCATCCGCGATGTCGCCGCGGAATTGCTGGAGATTCATGCCAAAAGAGCGGTCAAGCAGGGCCATGCTTTCGCAGTTGAAAATGTCGAATATGCGGCTTTTGCCGACGCGTTCCCGTTTGAAGAAACGCCGGATCAACAAACCGCCATCGAAGCGATACTGGAAGATATGGCCAGCCCGCATCCTATGGACCGGGTGATTTGCGGCGATGTCGGTTTCGGCAAGACCGAAGTGTCGATGCGGGCCGCGTTTATCGCCGTGCAAAACGGCAAGCAGGTGGCGGTGTTGGTGCCGACCACGCTGCTGGCGCAGCAGCATTACCAGAATTTCCGCGACCGCTTTGCCGACTGGCCGGTGCGCGTCGAGGTGTTGTCGCGCTTTGTCAGCCCCAAGCAGCAAAAAGAGATTACCGAGGACCTGGAACAGGGCAAGGTCGATATAGTCATCGGCACGCATAAGCTATTGTCGAAAGAGATTAAATACAAAGCGCTGGGGCTGGTGGTGATCGATGAGGAGCACCGTTTCGGCGTGACCCAAAAAGAGCATTTCAAGAAGCTGCGCAATGAGCTGGATATGCTAACCCTGACCGCAACGCCTATTCCGCGCACCTTGAATATGGCGATGTCGGGTTTAAGGGATATTTCCATTATCGCCAGCCCGCCGCCCAACCGCCATGCGATCAAGACATTTATCAGCGAGTGGATAGACGCGCAGGTCAGGGAAGCCTGTTTGCGCGAAATCAAGCGCGGCGGGCAGGTGTTCTTTTTGCACAACGATGTCAAATCGATGGAAAAAATGGCCGGGGAACTGCAAACGCTGGTGCCTGAAGCGCGGATTGAAATCGCCCACGGGCAAATGCCGGAGCGCGA
>JALNYY010000089.1 GCA_023229605.1 Methylobacter sp. | reverse complement strand
GATAATTAATATCAGTAAACTCACTCTTTATTCTCTCCAAATCAGCGTAGCCATACGCCCTGTTTGTTTATCCCGGCGATAGGAATAAAAACGTTCCTGTTCGGTGACGGTGCAAAACCCGCCACCGTAAACCTTATCGATACCGAGCATGGCCAGATCGATACGCGCCAGCTGATAAATGTCCGCCAGCCACTTGCCGTTGCTGTGCTGTTTAAAAGCCGTTACGAAAGCTGCCGATTTCTGCAAAAAAGCATCCCGCACTTCGGCGTCTACCTCAAAGCAGTCCGGGCCGATTGCAGGCCCCAGCCAAACCAGCAAATCACTGTTTTGCATTGCGCTTACCGTATTGCCGATCACCCCGGCCAGCAAGCCCCGCCAGCCGGCATGAATGGCGGCCGCCTGGCTTCCGTCAGCCGTGCAAACCAGCAACGGCAAACAGTCCGCCGTCAGCACCGCACACACAACCCCAGGTTCAGCCGTATAACTGGCATCGGCTTGTCGTAAGGGTTCGGTTGTTACCGCCGGTACTGCTCTATTACTGTGAATTTGATCCAGCCAGACCGGTTCGCTAGGTAAACCTAGCGATTCTTTAATAAGCCGCCGGTTTTGCATAACCCGATCAGCATCGTCGCCTACATGCAGGGCCGGATTAAGACCGGCGTAAGCGCCGCAACTGACCCCGCCGGTACGCAACGTAGTCGCCGCGTGAATATTGGCCGGCGCAGGCCAATCCGGGGTCAGCCAGTGTTTAATCCCGCTCATTTTCCGCCAGAGCTTCCAGCAACCGGGTCATATCATCGGGCAGCGGTTGCTCCCACTCGCAATATTCATCGGTAACGGGATGCACTAAGCCCAATTTTGCCGCATGCAAAGCCTGACGCTTGAAACTGCGCAATTCTTTTTCCAGCCCTTCGCTGCAATCCGGCGGCATTTGAAAGCGCCCGCCATAGACCTGATCGCCCAGCAGCGGAAAACGGATATGCGCCATATGCACCCTGATCTGATGGGTGCGGCCGGTTTCCAGCTTAACCTGGACCAAAGTATGGCGGGCAAAGCGCTGACCGACCCGGTAATGAGTCACGGCGAACTTGCCGTTCTCCCTGACCGCATAGCGTTTACGGTCGGTAGGATGCCTGCCGATAGGTTCGTCGACGGTGCCGCCGGCGGTCATGCGGCCCCGGGTAATCGCCTGATATTCGCGGACAATCTCCCTGTCCTGCAGCTGTTGCGTCAGACTGTTGTGCGCCTGCAAGGTTTTTGCAATCATCAGCAGTCCGCTGGTTTCCTTATCAATCCTGTGCACAATACCCGCTCTGGGTAAGGTCTCCAGATTGGGGTCATGATTCAGTAAGGCGTTGAGCAGCGTACCGTGCCAGTTTCCTACCGCCGGATGCACAACCAGGCCTGCCGGTTTATTCACAATCAAGATGCTTTCATCTTCAAAAACAATATCCAAAGGAATTTCTTCGGGCTCGCTCAGCACCACGACTTCCGCTTCGGCATCCAGCGTTATCAATTCACCGCCGTCAAGCTTGTCTCTCGGCTTAAGGACCGAGCCGTCGACTTGCACCCGCCCGGCTTTAACCCAAGTTTGCAGCTTACTGCGCGAATAATCGGTAAACAATTCGGCAAGCGCCTGATCCAAACGCATGCCGGCCATTTCAAATGGCACTTCTGCCGTTAATCTCATCATAACAAGTTCTTCTGATTAACCCATTGTTAAGTTATACTCGCGGGATACTCAAGGCATTTCAAGTATCGCAGTTATATCCAGCGAGAAAAACCCCCAATATTACAACGTGTCGATAGCACTATGCGATTAATTTTAATTAAATTTTTATTTATCTGTTGTTTAGGCCTGTCTCTTCAGGGCTGTGAGACGATTAAAAGTCTCGCTTCCGGCGACTCCTCCGATAAAGAAGAGGAATATGCCGACTGGAATGCCGAAAAGTTTCGCAATCAGGCTAAAGCAGCGCTGGATAGCGGCAATTATGACAAGGCCATCAAACTCTACGAAGCGCTTGAATCCCGCTATCCTTTTGGCGACGAATCCGCTCAAACGCAGCTGGATGTTGCTTACGCCTATTACAAAAATAATGACCCTGAAGCCGCAATAGCCGCCGCTGACCGCTTTATCAAAATTAACCCGCGCAGCTCCAGTATTGATTATGCTTATTATTTAAAAGGCCTGGTCAATTACAATCGCGGCATAGGCTTTGTCGACCGTTTTTTGCCCACCGATACCTCGCAACGCGACCCCGGAACGGCACACGATGCCTATGACAACTTTGCCGAACTGATCCGCAAATTCCCGCAAAGCAAATATGTACCCGATGCCCAGCTACGCATGATTGCGGTTAAAAACAATATCGCGATGCATGAAGTCCACGTCGCACGCTTTTACATGAAGCGTAAAGCCTATGTTGCCGCCATCAACAGAGCCTCTGCCGTCGTTGACAAATACCAGCGCACTCCAGCAGTTCCTTATGCGTTACAAATAATGCAGGAAGCCTACACCAAACTTGAACTGCCGGATCTTGCCAAAGACACCGCCCGTGTTTATGAGCTAAATTACCCGAATGGCCCGCCGGTGCCGGAACATAAAGATTCAACCTTTTCGCACAAGGTTTGGGATTTTATCGGGCTGGAAAAATAGTCCCGGCTTTTCCAAAAACATGACGCCACGAACGACTGTGGATGCAGGAGCAGCATAGCGGTGTGCCGAGACACGAAGTTTTATCTTGTTTTTTCTTCGTGGTGAAAATTTCTTAACCCTCAATATAAATCGACCGGATCGACATCCAGCGACCAGCGCACTTTTTTTGCCTGCTTGAGTTTTTCGATTTTCGGCATCAGCTCATCAAGCAATGCATGCAGCTCCGGCCGCTTACTGCTCTGAAACAACAACTGATAGCGGTAAAGTCCCGCACGCCTGGCCATCGGAGCAGCAACCGGTCCCAAAATTTCGGTATGCCCCTTGGCGTGTTCCCGCGCCAGATCGACAACCGCATGTAAAAAAATCTTCGGCATCTCGGCATCTAAAGCCTGCACCCTTAATAGCGCCTGATAACCGAACGGCGGCAATGACGCAGCTTTGCGCTCCGCCAACGCGGTTCTGGCGAAACTGTTATAGCCCTGATTAATCAGCGTTGTTAATAAAGGATGCTCCGGCTGCCGGGTTTGCATGATGACCCGTCCGGGCTTTTCCGCACGCCCGGCGCGACCCGAGACTTGCACGATCATTTGCGCCAGTTTTTCCGGAGCATGAAAATCAATGCTGAACAAGCCGCTGTCGACATCAAGGATCGCCACCAGCGTCACATTCGGAAAGTGATGGCCTTTCGCCAGCATTTGCGTCCCCAGAATAATATCCACCGTACCCTGATTGATTTGTTGCAAATAATTTTCCAATGAACCTTTGCGCTGAGTGGAATCCCTATCCAGGCGCACAATCGTTTTATCGGCGAACAGTTCCGCCAGCACTTTTTCCACCCGCTCGGTACCCAGTCCCAGCGGCGTCAATTCCCCGGTTTTGCAGGAGGGACACTGTTTAACCAGCCGCTGTTCCTGTCCGCAGTGATGACATCGCAATATCCCTTCGTCATAATGAATCACCAGATTGGCGTCGCAACGCCTGCAACGAGCAACCCAACCGCAACCATGGCATATCAGGGTAGGCGCAAAGCCTCGCCGGTTTAAGAACAACAGCACCTGTTCATTTTTTGCCAGCGTTCTGCGCATCTCCGCAATAAGCGCTTCGGACAGCCCCTCCTGCATTCTCTTGTTCCTGATGTCCAGCAGCTGCAAGACCGGCGCAGTTGCATTGCCCGCCCTTTCCGGCAAATGCAACAGGCGGTAACGTTTATTATCGGCGTTATGCAGACTTTCCAACGCGGGCGTCGCAGAACCCAGCAATACGGGTATACCTAACAGTTTGCCGCGCACCACGGCGACATCGCGGGCGGAAAAACGAAAGCCTTCCTGTTGCTTGAACGAGGCGTCATGCTCTTCATCGAGAATAATCAGGCCGGGATTTTTTAACGGCGTAAACAGGGCGGACCGCGTGCCTAATAAAATGGAACATTCTCCCCGCTGCATGGTAAGCCAGGCGCAAGCCCGCTGCCGGTCGGTCAATTTGGAATGTGAAATGGCGATGTTTACCGTAAAGCGTTGCCGGAAACGATCTTCAAGCTGAGGCGTCAGGGTGATTTCCGGCAACAACACCAAGACCTGCTGACCCCGTTCCAGTACGGCGCGGATAATTTGCATATACACTTCGGTTTTGCCGCTGCCGGTCACGCCCTCCAGCAGAAAAACGCCGAACTGGCCCAGGCTATCGCATACCGCAGTTATCGCCGCCTGTTGCTGCGGGTTGCATTGCAGGGCATTGTTCCTGATTATCGGTTCGGCGCAATTTATCCCGGACTCCGATTCGGCAAGCTGTAACAGTTGCCTGTCCAGCAGCTGCTTTACCGCACTGCGCCAGTTTGGGTTCCATGCTGAAAGCTCCGCTTCGGACAAGCTGTTTTGGTGCGCCCGGAATTTTTCCAGCACGCTTTTTTGTTTGGGCGTCCGCTTCAGCAGTTCGCTATCAATCGCCTTGCCCGCCTCGGTCAATGCATAGCGTTTTTCCGTTTGAATAACGGCTGATTTCCCCTGGCGCAACGCCACGGGAAATGCCGCGCTAAAAACTTCGCCCAACGGGTGATGATAATAACGACTGGCCCAATGCAGCAGCGCCAAGTCTTTTGTTGATACTAACGGCGTTTCGTCCAGTATCCGTTCGACGCGTTTTAATTTACCGATGTCTATATCGCTATGCTGGACGCACTCGACCAGAAAGGCGATTTTTTTAGCTTTCCCGAAAGGCACTTCCAGGCGAATTCCAGGTTTGATATTGGGCTGTTCAACGTGTTCCGGGGCTAAATAATCGAATAATCGATAGACAGGAAGCGCAACGGCAACCCTGAAAATCAGCTTATTTCTGTTTTGCAACTTAGCCATAATGGTTGAGTTATTTTTGATGTTTTAAGGCTAAGTCACTATACGGTTTGGAGTATTTGAGTTACCCACAGAATCTGTGGATAACTCTGTGGAAAAACAGTTTCTAACAACGCTTACTAACGGTTTTTATTACAGTTTTGTTAATCCGGACACTTTTCATCCACCAATAATTTTTCTTTTTATTTCAATCGCTTGCCATAAATAACTGCGAGAAATAAGTTCTTATGTCGCGGACATTTTAATTTCACTTAACGCCCGTCCAATTTGTGGATTACTTCACGCATTGTAGAAAAAACCATTAAAACAGCCTTGCCGATTACCGGGGTTTGATAAATTTAATCGTCATCCGGTCGCTTTCACCGATAGCCTGATATTTCTTTCTGTCTTTATCCTTAAGCTTTAGGGCGGGCGGCAAAGTCCAGACGCCTTCGGGATAATCCTTGGTATCTTTGCTATTGGCATTTATTTCGGATTTATCCAGAAATTCAAAACCCGCGTTTCTTGCCAACGCAATCACATAGTCCTCGCTGACGTAGCCGGATAAAGCTTTAGGGTCCTGCGGTTTTAAGGTTGAATTCCTATGTTCCACGACGCCTAAAATCCCGCCGGGCTTTAATGCCTTGTACATCGCATTAAATACTGCGGCGGCTTGGTCGTTTTTCATCCAGTTATGTACATTGCGAAACGTTAAAATCCGGTCAGCTGAAGCCTCCGGAGCTATTTGCAAGAATTTTGGCGGCTGCAATACGGTTAACTCAACCTTGCCGTAAACTTGCGGCTGACTGTCCATCTTTTTGACAAATTCTTGCAGGTTCTTTTTAAAATAAGGCTCGTCGGCATCGGCTGAAAAATGCGCAGCATACAGTTTGCCGCGATCTTTTAGGTAAGGCGCAAGAATTTCCGTGTACCAACCTTCGCCCGGCCATATCTCGACGACCGTCATGTTGTCCTTAACGTCAAAGAACTCCAGCGTTTGCTGTGGATGCCGGTATTTATCCCGGCTCTTATGCTCTACAGAGCGCTGCTTTCCGGCGATTGCCTGATGCAAAGCACTTGATTTTTCTACAGCTTGCAAAGATGAAAAACTGCCTGCAAGCAAAAGCGCCAATAAAATTTTTTTCATGCTATTAGTCCAATGAGTCATTTTTTTGAGAAAAATAATTTGTGCCGATAGTGGCATTCGCGCAGCTATACTGGAGTGACGGCCAAGGTTTCGTGCAGGCTAAAAATCAAACCAGCAGGTTTGATTCCGTCCTCTCTCTTTAGCTTCATACAAAGCCGCATCCGCACGATGCAACACCGCCTCACCGTTAACATCGTCTGTCAATATGCAGGCGGCGCCGATGCTGACGGTAATCTGCACCGGACCCGCTTTATGGTCGATGATTGTCGTTGCAACTTGCTCTCGCAAGCGTTCCGCCATTGCCAAGGCATCGTTTTTGTCGGCCCCCGACAACAAAATAGCAAACTCCTCGCCGCCCAGACGCGCCGGTATATCAATCGCGCGCGAGGTATTTCGCGTGATTTCGGCAAAAGCCTTTAACACTGAATCGCCGGTAGCGTGACCGTAATCATCGTTGACCCGCTTAAAAAAATCCAAGTCCAGCATTAACAACACCGCTGAATAATGAGGTAAACGCGCCACTTTCGCTCTTTCCTGCTCCAGTTGCTCCAAAAATACGCGGCGATTAAATAATCCGGTCAAAGGATCAGTGCTGGCAAGTTTCTGCAATTGGGCTTCCATTGCCTTACGCTCGGTAATATCTTCTTTAATGCCGATGAAATGGGTTATTTCTCCTTTGCCGTTTTTTACCGGTGCAATGCTAAGTTCCTCGTGATACAAGCTGCCGTTTTTGCGTTTGTTAATAAGTTCGCCACGCCAATGTTGCCCGCCCAGCAGATCTCCCCACATGTCCCGGTAAAATACTTCGCTCTGTAAACCGGACTTGATCAATTCATTCGGCTTATGGCCTATTGCTTCTTCCGGGCTGTAACCGGTTAACCGGCCAAAAGCGGGATTAGCCCATATAACAATTGCGTCTTTATCGGTAATAACAATGCCATTTGCCGCCGCCTCCAATGCGGCTATCAACAAGTTGTTGCGCCCCTCCATCTCGGTGCGCAACAGCGCGTAACGGATTGTCCGCGCCAAGCCATCATAACCAAAATCGCCCTTGACCATGTAATCCACAGCCCCCGCCTCCAGCGCGGCCAGCGCAAAATCAGTGTCGCCGCGCCCGCTGAGCACCACAATAGGGACATCCATCGCCATGAGACGGGCGCTGTGAACGGTTGCCAAGCCTTCCGAATCGGGCAATGACAAATCCAGCAGCAGCACATCAAAAGAGGAGGCCGTTAAACATTGCTTGGCTTCTTTGAGTGATTGAGCCCAAGTCAGGTCGAAACGCCTGCTACGGGTTTGCCCCAATTTCATTTTTACCAGGTGCGCATCACCGGCCTCGTCTTCCACCAGCAACACACGAATCGCTTCTGTCCGGTTCATGGCTTGCAATCTTGCGGCAAACGCACCAGGCTAAACCAATACTCGCCAATCAGCTGAATGGCCTTAATAAACTGCGGCATATCCCCAGGCTTGGTGATATAGCTGGTCGCGCCGTGCTGATAAGAACGTATTACGTCTTTTTCAACATCGGAGGTCGTCAACACCACCACAGGAATGCATTTAAATCGATCATCGGCCTTGATGGCGGTTAAAAATTCGCAGCCGTTCATGCGCGGCATGTTGAGGTCAAGAAAAATCAAATCAGGGCGTGGTGCATCGGCATATTTTTCCGTCCTGTTTAAGAAATCCAGCCCCTCACGCCCGTCAACCACATGATGCAAGTGCGCCGGCACCTTGCCTTCTTTTAACGCCATTTTTACCAAATACGCGTCCGAGGGCTCATCCTCCAGCAGTAAAATTTCAACAAAGTGAGGATTGCAGGGTTCGCTTATCATCAAATCTCTTTCGGTGTCCAGTTGCCGGTTGTCTAGCGACAACTTTTATTCAGGCAAATCAAATAAAACGGTGGTCCCGCCGCCCGGTGTTTCCTGCAAGGTAATGGAACCGCCGCAACTTTCAACAATGCGCCGGACAATTGCCAAGCCGATGCCGGTCGAATCTTGCTCGTCATGCACCTGCAAACGCTCGAATACCCCAAAAACACGCTCCCGGTATTCCGCCGGAATGCCGATACCATTATCCGCAACGCGATAAACTACCCGCCCGGCCTTCTGTTCGCCATAAATCCGGATATGCGGTGGACGCTCAGCGTGGCGGTAGTACAGGGCATTATCCAGCAAAATATCGAAAATATCTTTCAGGCGGGGACGATCAATATAAACGGAAACCGTATCATTGTAATCTACCTGAGCGCCCGTTTCACGCATTAGTAATTCCTTCTGTTTTAACAGGCTAATAATAACGTCCGAAACGGCAACTTTCCCCATCGCGCCGCGCGGCTGGTCAGCGGCAAGATACAATTGAATATCGCGCACCAGAGCGCTTTGCCGTGCTGCGCTTTGCTCAATAAAATGCAGCGATGCTGCAGCATCCTCGTTTAGCTGTCCTGTTTCCAGGTGCGCTCTCAAACGTTGCACAAAACTCACCAGACGACGCGCCGGTTCCTGTAAATGGTGTGCGGCGATGTTCGTAAATTGATGCAATTCAGCATGGGCGCGGACCAGCTTATCCTCAATTTGCTTTCGCTCAGTAATGTCCACACATGACCCGATATAACCCAGAAAGGTTTTGTCATAGGCGAAGCGGGGAACGCCGGTATCGATCAGCCAACGGTATTCACCGTCATGGCGACGCAAGCGGTATTCCATAGAAAAGCTTGCCCGCCGGTCAAATGCCGTTATATAGGTATCGAGGCAGTGCTGGTAATCATCAGGATGGACGCAGTCTGCCCAACCGTTGTCCTGTTCCCGTTCCAAAGCGCGACCGGTAAATTCCAGCCAAACTTTATTGACGTAATTAAACAGCTTATCCGAACCAGCCATCCAGATCAGCACCGGCGCGGAATCCGCCAGCAGCCGGAACCGCTGCTCGCTCTCCCGCAACCGTGTCGTCAGCGCATAAGCCATCTTAGCGGCGTTGCCACGCATATTAAGATAGGATCGCAGCAGTAAAAACAGCAGCAAACTACTGACGGCTCCCGCGTCCAGGATGATCCACATTTTGCTGTAATCAATCCCCCCCTGTGCGCCGGCAATCCGCTCGAACTGCAATGTCCACACGCTGCCGTTAAATCCGGTCATTATTTCCATGATGGATGATGGATTGGCGGTTTCAACATAAGACGGTTCTGCGCTGTTATACAGCAACTTTTCCGCCTGCACAGCGCGCCCGTCATAAACGCGCAAATGCACATGGGTCACAGTCTTGCCGTCAGAACTAGGCATCACATTAGGCACCAGCTTATCAAGCAAATCGCCCATACGAAAGGGACTGTACACCCAACCGAATAATGCGGCGCGACGGTTTTCAACGGTATCGATAGGCCGGTTTTTTCGATAAACAGGCACATACATCAAGGTACCCGCCTGTTTTTCTTCAGCCGTTTCCTGCACCAACGTCACCTTACCCGACAAACTGGCTTTATTTTCGTCTCGCGCCTGTTCCATTGCCGCACGACGCACCGGTTCGGAATACATGTCGTAACCCAAGGCGCGTAAATTGCGTCCGCTAAACGGTTCCAGATAAAGAATGGAAGTATAAGCATCGCGTTTACCTTCGGGATATACCGTATACTCAGGAAAACCTTCAGCGCGTAAGTGTGCCTGGTGGGCCGCCAGTTGACCGGCCGGTATCCATATTGAAAAACCCAAGCCCTGAATGCCGTTAAAGTGTTCATCGTCGAGTAAACGTTCGGCAAAATCATGCCATTCCTTACGCGTCACGACCTGAGATGCGTCAAACAACGCCGCCGCCCCCAACAATGTCTGCTTATGCGAGTCAAGCCGCGCAGCTATTTTCAACCGGACTTCATCGCAATAAAAAGCAAACTGGCGGTGCTCATCCCTCTCTATATCCAGCTTTACCGAATAGCCGGCAAACCCTGTACCGAGTAATCCCATCAGTAACGCCAACCAGGGCAGCATGAACCGCTGATAACGCTTGGTAAATAGTTTCATTATTGTTTTACGCTTGTTTCCAAGCTCCAGATTCGCATGACAGAAAGCGTTATAGAGACACGATTAATCGCGCTTCTATTCCGCATTTGCGGCATCCACAACGGACAATTCAAACCAGAACATGCTGCCCTGGCCCTCGCCCGCTGACTCTGCGCCGATGTCGCCGCCGTGATGTTCGACAATTTTGCGGCACAGGGCCAAGCCGACTCCGGTACCTTCAAAGCGGCTGCGCGCCTGCAAACGCGAAAATACCTTAAACAACCGGTCCATCTGCTTCGGTTCGATGCCGATACCATGATCGCGCACCTCCACCCGTAACGCTCCGCCGCGGACCGCTCCATGAATATGAACCTGCGGCGGTTGATTTTCTTCGTGATATTTAAGGGCATTGCCAATCAGATTTTGCAGCAGGCGCGTTAGTTCATCACGGCTGGCGACCAATTCGGGCCACTCGCCGGTCACTTTGATTTCGCCGCCGCAGGCACTGAGTTCCGGACTAAGAAAAGCCAGCGCTTCATCTAAAGAGGCCTTACTGCTAAGCCGTGTTTTGGCTTCAAAAACACGGCCGATCCTGGAATAATCCAGCAACGATAAAATCATTGCATCCATGCGTTTTGCGCCGTTAACCGCAAAATCAAGAAACTGCTGGGTCTCTTCATTCAACTGTCCGGTCAATGCATTCTCAATCAGGGATAAATAACTGGTCACCATCCGTAACGGCTGGCGCATATCGTGAGACACCGCATAGGCGAATTGTTCCAGTTCGGCATTGGAGCGGGTCAGCTCCGCTTCGATTTGTTTAAACTCGGTGATGTCGCGCGCTGCGGCGAACACGCCAAGCACCTTGCCCTTACCGTCATGGTACGCGCTGGCATTATAAAGCACGTCGGTGACTTGGCCGGACACATGGCGAATAGCCAGCGGATAATCGAACACAAAATCCTGCGAAAATACCTGCCGATAGACCTCACGCGCGTTCTCGGGATCGGTGAAATAGTCCGCAAAATCACTGCCGATCAGGCTGTCCCTGTCCACACCGGTCACTTGTTCCGTAGCGGTGTTGACATCGGTAATCTTGCCCTCTGTGCTGATCGTCACCAAAGGATCCAGACTCGCTTCAATCAGGCTGCGGGCATATTGAGAGGCCGCTTGGGTCGCTTCTTCCGCCTTTTTGCGTTCGGTGATGTTTTCGTGACTGATCACAACCCCGCGACGCGACCCTTGCAATGGCGATACATTCATCTGGAACCAGCGTTGCTGAGCAGGCGAGTGGCAGGGGTACTCTAAATGAAATATTTCCCGCTCACCCGCCAACACCGCCGCAATGCCCTCCTGAGCAGCGTTTGCTTCATTGCCATAAGGCTGGTTAAAGGCGTTTTTACACACCTCCAGATAATTAACCCCCAACATGTTCTGGCTGGACTCCGACAAGCCATTGTCTTTGGCAAACCGCCGCCATGCATTATTGACGGCAACAATAACGCCCTGCGCATCCAGCACGGCGATGTGTGAAGTCAGTGAATTCAGTATACTGGCATTCAGGCCGTCGCTGTCGCGCAGTTTTTCCTCCATCTGCTTGCGCTCGGTGATGTCGGTGATGAAGCCGTGCCAGAGTGTCGAACCATCCGTTTCCCTCTGCGGCAGCGCGTTGCCAAACAACCAGCGCACCGTTCCGTCGTCAAACTTCACCCGATATTCATGGCGCCACGGAGTCAAATCCAGCTCCGATGTCTGAATCGTGGAGGCGATACCCTCGATGTCGTCCGGGTGAAGAATGGCAAATACTTTTGACGCATCATCAATGACTTCCTCCGGGCTGACCCGGTATATCTCTTTGATGGCTTCGCTTGCAAAAGGAAAGCAGGAGCTGCCATCGGGACGCAAACGATATTGGTAGACAACCCCCGGCACCCGGCTGGCGATCTTTTGTAAGCGATTCAGCGCTTCTTCCCTCGCCTCATCCATCTGCTTGCGATCGGTGATGTCGGTAGAAATACCGCACAACCCATAAATAGTGCCGTCTTCCCGGCGTAGCGGTTGTTTAACGGAAAGATAGGTTTTGGTAATGCCGCTATCCTTGTCTGTATTAATCTCCTCGGTCGCTATACGCTCACCCAGTTCAATGACGCGGCGATCATTTTCGTACAATTTTTCCGTCGTAGCCTGATCAAAAAAAACATCATCCGATTTACCGATGATGTCTTCAAGCCGATTGCCGAACAGCTCCCGCACCGGCTGGTTGGCGTACAGGTATCGATACTTGCAATCTTTAATATAAATAAAGGCCTCAACACTATCGAGAACGGTAGCGAATTTGTATTCGCTTTCGCGCAACACATTTTCGGCTATCTTGCGCTCGGTGATGTCGCGAGTAACGGCAAGCAATGCAGTGATATGACCGTGTGAGTCGCGCAAGGGAACCGCGTGAATATCCAACCAGCGATGCGCCCCCTTAAGCCCCAGAATCTCGAACTCCAGAATGCCGGACTCGCCCTCGAACACTCGTTTCGTCAGCGCTATGAAAGCATCCCGATATTCCTGCGTCACAAGTTCTTGTACGTGCAGGCCGACGAGTTGATCCAGCGAATCTGCTTCAATCATGTTCAATCCGGCACGGTTCATCTGCAACACAGTTCCGTCTGCGGCCAGCAGCTTCACGCATTCAGGCTCGGCCTCAACAATGGCGTACAGTTGCAGCTGACTCTCGGTGAGCTTTTCAAGAAAGTAGCCCAACATGGCCACGACCAAAGAAGCCACAAAACATGATGCAACCAGCCCGGTAAGCAGATAATCGGGCGGCACCTCTCCTTTTAGCAACAGGCCCATGCCTGCAACAACGGCCTCAGTCAACAACACCGAAAGGATCACTGAGAACAGCCATAGCTGCTGTACTTTCATGCGCTGAAGCAGCGGGAGAGGATTTATTTTCAAGTCAGCCCTTCGCCATTATAGTGGTGCGCATAAGTTTCGATTCAAACTTGTTTAAGGTGGGTTGGTTCCACGATTCCAGATTTGCAAAAGACTTAGCGTCGCCAGCATTAAAAAAGCCAGCAATGTCCATGCAGGCATACTGAAACCCAGCATTGTCCAATCTGTCTTAGCGCAATCCCCGGTGCCGCTAAGCATTAACTTAACCGTTTCAAACAAAGGAAAATTTTGCAGCACATACTCCAAACCGGGCCCGCATTCAGGCACCTTATCGGCAGGCAGGTGCTGTATCCAGATATGCCGGGTTGAAATCGCCGCACCGCACAACGCTGTTACCGCGCCTAAAATAGCGTAAACCGTTACGCCGGTCTGCCCTGGATTGTGGACGGCGGCGCTTAAAAAAACCAGACCGGTCAGCAAAATTGCAATGCGCTGGGAAATGCACAAAGGACAGGGATCCAGACCGCCGACAAATTGAAAATAAGCGCCCATCGACAGCAAGAAAACACAACCTAAGAAGCCCAGCAAGAACCAGATTCTGGAATTAAATTTTAATCGTTGCAACATAATCAAATGCTCTTTTAAAAAAGTTTATCGTAACTAGTGATCTAATAATTGGTCACGGATGACGCTGATCGACGGATTTGCACAAATTTACATGCCGGACGGGAATTGCAACCCCATTCATAACGTTCGCATAGTGTCCAATTTAAAGGTTGCGGACGAAGCAAACCCTGTTTTTCTACGTGTCTTCCCGGTGAACACATGACCTTTGATACCTCTTGTTTCCTACGTCCCGAAATTTACCAGCTCTTATCTGCCGAAGCCGCTACGGCTTTGCCTACGACTGATCATTTACAAGCCTTGCACCATTCCATCCAGTACCAATGAATTCGGACTGACCATGCCGATAATTTTATTGTTTTCAATGACCGGAGCCCTGACCAGATTATAGTTGGCGAATAAACGCGAACAATAGCGGATGTCCATGTCAGGATGTACCGAAATCACCGGCTTACTCATAATTTCATAAACGTTAACCCGATCCGGCGCCCTGTCTTTCGCCAGCACATGGCGGGCAATGTCGCCGGAATTAATCATGCCGTACTCGTCATCATCATGGCGTTTATTAACGACCAGCACCGAGGTTTTAAGCGATTTCATTTTTTTCAGGGCATCGCCTATGGTGGCAATGCCGTCGATGGTGCCGAAGTCGGTTTTCATTACATCTCTGACACGGATTACAATGCGTGGCGCAATCATATTTTGTCCTCAAGTTCTTGGGTTAATTGTTCAACCTGATGCATAACGCCAACGGCGTCTTCGACATCGATCTGAATGGCAATGCCGGTACCGGGTTTACTGTCGAATTGGGCGACCTTGGCGATGGTTTCCAAAATGTGTCGGCTGAGATGCTCTTCGACCAGCAACAACAACACATCGCGCTGGGTTTCCAGGGTCAGACCGAAAAAAGTTTTCGATTGTTTCATGCCTTCGCCGCGAGCATTATTGACGACGGTTGCGCCTTTAGCGCCGTTTTCACGCGCAGTATCAAGCACTAAGTCGGTCTTGTCGTCTTCTACAAATACGATAATTAATTTGAAATGCATGGTTTTCCTCAAGGGTTGGATGAAAGACTGCCTTTGTTACGCCATTGTGCAATTTGAGCATAACCCAAGACGGCGATGACGGGGAATAAACTGGCGAAAGCGATCAAGCCAAATCCGTCCAGCAGCGGGTTGCGACCGGGAACTGCAGAGGCCAGCCCCAGGCCTAATGCACTTACCAGCGGCACAGTGACCATCGATGTCGTAACCACGCCCGAATCGTATGCCAGCCCGATAATCATTTTAGGGGCAAACCGAGTTTGTATCATTACGATGAAATAGCCCCCGACAATATATAAATAGAGTTCCGAACCGGTAACGATCCGAAAAGCGCCAAGAGCTAGACCGAAACTAACCCCGATGGCGACAGAAATTCTTAAGCCCCAGATTTGAATCGCACCACCTGAGATTTGTTCGGCTTTAATGGCGACAGCCAGCAGGGATGGCTCGGCCAACGCGGAGGCAAAGCCAATGCTGGCGGCAAAAATATACACCCAAAAATACGCTTTCCAGGAGACGGCTTGATCAAGAGGATTCACTCCCAAAAAATCAGGGGTGGTCAACTGCGACGCCATCAAACTTCCAAGCGGGAACAACGCCAGCTCCAGTCCTTCCAGAAAGAACGTAATGCCCAGCAAAACATAGAAAAAACCGATAATGGTTTTTCTGGGGTGGGGCAAGGGTTTTCGAATGACCAGCAACTGGAAACCGATAATAATGGCGAGAATCGGTAGAACATTTCGACCGGTTTCCAGCAGCTTCAGCGCAAAATGCATTAACCAGTCGATCATATGATCATCCCATAAGCCATCACAAAAATCGTCGCCATCAAAGTCGCAAAAACGACAAGCCCAAACCCGTCGGTCAGCTGGTTACGGCCTTTGATTGCTGTGGCTAGGCCGACGCCCAGGACGATAACTAGCGGGACAGTAATGCTGGACGTAGCAATGCCGCCGGAATCATAGGCAATGCCAATGATTCCGGCAGGGGCGAAAGGCGTCATAATGGCGATGCAAACATAACCGAACAGAACAGGGTAATACACCGGCCAACCACGGAGTATTCTCAAAACACCGACCAAAATAGCAAAGCCGATAGACACTGCGACGGTAATGCGTAGCCCCAGCGCATAACCAGCTTTTGCCGCGTCGGTCTGTTCTATCCGATTGCCATTACTGGCAACATGCGCAGCTTTTTCAGCAACCGAAGCCAGCCCCGGCTCGGCAATTGCAGCGCCAAATCCCAGACAGAAGGCAAAAGTAAGTAGCCAGAACAAACTGCCTTTGCGGGCAAACGCATAGGCCATCGCCTCGCCAATCGGGAACAGGCTTTGCTCAAGTCCCTGAACAAACAGGGTAAGACCGAGAACAACGAAAAAAGTGCCAACTATTAAATTGCTGGCATCGGAAATAGGTTGCCGAATAATAAAAACCTGAAATACCAAAACAACGGCGAGGATAGGCGCCAAGTCCAGAAAACTGGCGAACAGTTGTTTAATAAAAGGTTTTTTAAACATTCAAGTCCTTTATCTGAGTTCATTAAATGGTTACTATTATCGCTGTAAATCCAGCCACGTAACAGATATTTAATGATAAATATCAATCATGCATGCCAAACATTACGTTGATTCTACCTAAATTTAATATATAGAAGTTACATATTGAGGACTGGGCTCAAGCTCAAGTTTAGTGCGCCATGCTTGATATAGAAATACCAACGCAATTCGTCATGGTAACGGATCGGTTACTGAACGCAAATACGGCATTCTATAGAAATAGAGGCGTCGCATCCAAAGATGAGGGGAAGAAATCAAATTATAAGCCTTACCAATATAGGTGAACGCCCGAAAATTGTCGCAAAAAAACGCTCGGTGATTGATGAGAGGCATCGGTGCCATAATAGGCTAAAACTATTTTGCCCGTCATTTATGATGCCTCATATTTCAATTCCCTCCCCAAAAAAAAACCCCCGCTACCTATTGGTAACGAGGGTTTCAATTCCTTAACTGACAACCAAAGTTGCCAGCTAATTATTTCATTAGATGAAAGATGGAATTAATGGAGCATCTACCATAACCATTTGACGGTTGCCAGCTTCATCAAAGAAGAATAACAAACCAGCAAAACGGCTGTCTGGATCATAGATCAAGTCAGCTAAACGGTAAACTTCCCAAGCAGCGTCAGAAGCAGTAACTTGAACAGTTCTTGATGTACCTGGAGCGATTGGGCTGTTATCACTAACAGTCAAACCTTCTTCAGCCAACAAGTCATCTGGATAGCCAGTTTCATCAACATGAACTTTAGGATCCAAGAATCGAACACCAGCAGTGTTGAACTCACCCAAACGTACTGAAGAATCACCATTGTTAGTGATAGTCAGTGTCATCTGCATAGCACGACCTGGCACACGATAAGTTGCATCTTCAACTTTAACATTAACAGTTCTTGCAGGCATTTCAATTGGTTTCATGCCGCGCAACAAACCAGCTTGCAATGGAGTTGTTACAGGATACGCTGCGTTTGTGCTGCTCATACCGAAAGCAACAATTGCAATTGTACCGATAGCAAAACCCATAGCAACTTTCTTGTCACCAGCAGTGATCAAAGAATCCGCTTTTCCTGCTTCAACAGCAATGTGACGTGGAACAAATATTGGTTTACGAGCCCAATATCCCAACCAAGCCAAACCTAAGGCATACCAGAAAGCGTGCCAGAAGTAAGTGTTGCTCAGATTGTACGTTTCTAAGTCGATAGTATCGCCTAGCAGCGTAGTAACTGGGTTAACAAATGTTCCCATAGAACCAGTAACAGTTACCCATTTACCTGGACCAATGATAGGACCACCGCCTTTAACGTTCATCATAGTGTGTACGTGCCAGTCACCTGGACGACGTGCTTTTAACAATACTTTGAACTCATAAGTATCACCAAGTTCCAGAGTAACCGAACGAGGAACTAACTGACCACCGATCCAAGAACCTTGACGAATAAATACAGGTCCTGGAATACCAATGTTCAAGAATGATATTTCTGGTTTATCAACAGTTTCAGGCCATCCAGCGAAAACGTGGAATTTACCAGAAATTGTCATAGTATCATTAACAGCCACAGTATCTTTTGACCAGTTCAGGTCAAACCAGTGAATTGTACGCATACGCATGAAAGCGGCTTGCGACTTTTCACCATGAGCAGATGCAGTTGGTGCGTAAAACATCGCTGCTGTAACAGTTACCAGCAGTGCGACAAAGGATAATTTAGCAACCTTG
>JALNYY010000088.1 GCA_023229605.1 Methylobacter sp. | reverse complement strand
GCACCGGCCAACGTCCATGCCGCGACTACGTTGCGTACCGGCGGGGTCAGTTGCGGCGCTTACGCCAGCCTTAATCCGGCCCTGCATGTGGGCGATGACGCTGACTTGGTTAAGCAAAACCGGAGGCTTATTAAAGAGTCGCTGGGCTTGCCCAGCGAACCGGTTTGGTTGGATCAAATCCACAGCAACCGGGCGGTACCGGCGGTAATAACCGAACCCTTGCAACAAGCCGATGCCAGTTATACGGCTGAGCCTGGGGTTGTGTGTGCGGTGCTGACGGCGGATTGTTTGCCGCTGCTGGTTTGCACGGCTGACGGTAGTCAAGTGGCCGCTATTCATGCCGGTTGGCGTGGCTTGCTGGCCGGAGTGATCGGCAATACGGTAAGCGCAATGCAAAACAGTGATTTTCTGGTTTGGCTGGGGCCTGCAATCGGCCCAGACTGTTTTGAAGTAGGTGCAGAAGTGCGCGATGCTTTCCTGGAAAAATCGGCCTCATTCACAACGGCTTTTAAACAGCACGGCAACGGCAAGTGGCTGGCGGATATTTACCAGCTGGCTCGAATCGAACTGGCTATGCTGGGGCTGAATATAAAAGTTTACGGCGGCGGTTTTTGCACCGTCACCGAACAGGAACGGTTTTATTCCTATCGCCGGGATAAACAAACAGGGCGTATGGCTACGCTGATTTGGAGAGAATAAAGAGTGAGTTTACTGATATTAATTATCATCTTTACCGCAGTTGGCGGCGTGTTAAGCGTTATGGCGGCGGCGGTTTTCCTGTTGCTGCCGGATCATCGCAGGGCTGCGGTGTTGCCGCACGGGATCAGTTTTGCGATAGGCGCATTATTGGCGGTCGCTTTTTGGGGGCTGATTCCCGAAGCCTTTGCAAAAATTAAACCTGAGCAGTTTCAAGCCTTATCCGGGACAATCTTGGCGGGAGTGCTCGGTTTTTTTGTGCTGGAAAAGTTGCTGATCTGGCGGCATTGCCATTCCGGCGATTGCGAGGCGCACGGTGATGAAGATGAGCACGAACATGATCACGGGCATAGTCACAGTCACGGCACGGCCAAGTCGGCAGGTGCGTTGATTATTCTCGGCGACGGCATCCACAATTTTGTCGATGGAGTTTTAATCGCGGCAGCGTTTTTGACCGATGTGCAATTGGGTATAGTCACCAGCTTGGCCGTTGCGGCGCACGAAATCCCACAGGAAGTCGGCGATTTTGCGATTTTGTTGCACAGCGGTTATTCCAAAAGAAAAGCGCTTTTTTACAACATGCTCGCCAGCTTGACCACGGTTTTGGGGGGCGTTTTGGCGTACTTCGGGCTGGGAGATTTGCATGACAGCTTGCCGTATTTTCTGGCGCTGGCGGCCTCAAGTTTTATTTATATCGCGGTGGCCGATTTGATTCCGTCATTGCACAAAAAGACCGACATGAAGACGTCGTTGCAGCAGATTGCGTTGATTGCTATGGGGGTGTTGTTGATCTGTTCGTTGCACGGCATTGCGCATAATATGGAGGTTTGAGGCAAAAGGTAAAAGTGGTGTGGCTTGTAGGGCAATGGGATGGACTCCTTCCATTATCTTGCAACGTTAACCGAACCTTTGTTTTGGTAAAGCAAAATTGAATAAGCTATACTTAAGCCATTCCGATTTGAAACCGCTGAGGGTGGCGAAATGAACGAGATAATAAAAGCGATACCTGAATTATTCTTTGGAAGAGAGCCAATCAATATACCCCCCAGATTGGACATCACAGATGTTGTATTTAAAAAAACAGCAAGACAGTTCGAGCAAGCATTTATCGAGGTAACAGGACATGTCCAGAAACAAAAGCCCTCAAACAGCGAATAATGCCCGTAATCAGCAGAACCAAGTCGGTGTAATTCATCAGTCTATTCAACACAAAACCATCTTTGACCCGGATGTTATTGAGCACTATAGTCGGTTAATACCTGACGCACCTGGGCGCATCCTAACAGTATTTGAGCAAAATGCAGAAGCAGAGAGGCGTATCCAAGAAGCGACTTTAAAGTATCAGGCTGCTGACAATAAGCGGCGCGACTGGATGGCTTTTTTAATTATTGTTTCTGGTTTTGGTGTTACTGCTTTTCTAGCATGGATCGATAAGCCCTACCTATCTGGAACAACTCTTGCCGCAATCATTGGGTACTCGGTAATAGGTTTTCTTAAGACCCGCCGATGATATAACTAGTCAGGCAGGTTGGGCAACTCCTTGTCGTTGCCCAACATTTTGAGTCTTGTAGGCTGCGCACCCGCATTACTCAGGCTTATCCGTGCGGGCATCATTTCTCTCATCATCGGCATTTTTAAGAATATCGGGCAATCGCTCAAGCGGCTGCGGCAATGCTGTCTGCACCGTATCCCAAACTACATCAAGGTTAATTTCGAAATAGCCATGCGCGATGCGATTACGCATGCCCTTCATGCTTCGCCAAGGTATGTCGGGATGCAGGTCGGGGAATTGCTCGTAGTCTTTGAGCAGTTTGGTGGCAGCCTCGCCAATGATGACGAGATTTAAAATCACCGCTTGTTGAGTCCGCTTATCGGTAATAAAGTCATTCTTATCCAGCCCTTCTGTATACTCGCATGCCTGCTGTGCGGCTTCGAGCATATGCTCCAGATAGTCGTGAAGACGGTTTTCATTCATATCAAGCGGGCTTCGGCAAGCACCTGATCGCGGAACTTCGGCGGCAGATCGCCGGGCGTCCGCAAATCGACCGTAACGCCAAGCAGTTCTTCCAGTTCAATTTGTAAGCCGCCAAGGTCGAATAAGGTGGTGCCGGGTAATGCATCTACCAGCAAATCAAGGTCGCGGCCGTCCCGGTCGTCTCCATGCAGGACGGAACCAAACACGCGAGGGTTTGCCGTGTGGAAGCGGTTCGCCGCCTCGCGCACTGCATTTCGTTTCAAGTCAAGCGCAATGGAGGGTCTCATAGGTTAAACATATCAGCCTAGACACAAGTACGCAAACAATTTGCGGTTATGTTAAAAACACTGCCTTCAAGTCACCACATCGGGCTCAGTTCTACCGGTGCGTTTTTTAACTTCGCAAAACTGTTCGGCAAGGCTGATTAATTCCGCCAAGGCCACTTGGGCATCCTGGTCATGTTTTGATGCGTCCGCTTCAAAGCGTTCCAAATAGATTCTTAAGGTTGCGCCGACGGTTCCGGTTCCCGATAAACGAAAAATTATGCGGGAGCCGTTGGTAAAGCCGATGCGTATGCCCTGATTGCGGCTGACGCTGCCGTCTACCGAGTCCTCATAACTGAATTCATCCGCGTATTTAACCGTGTACTCGCCGAAGGTTTGTCCCGGAAAGGCGGGTAATTGGCTACGCAGGTGTTCAACAATGCCGTTGGCAATATCCATTTCTACGGCTTCATAGTCGTGCCTGCAATAAATATCCCGGCCGAATTTTTGCCAGTGCTCATGCACGATGTCGGCAACGGACTGGCGTTTTCTGGCGATTAAATTCAGCCAGAACAGCACGGCCCATAAACCGTCTTTTTCGCGAACGTGGTCCGAGCCGGTGCCGAAACTTTCTTCGCCGCACAGGGTGATTTTTCCTGCATCCAGAAGGTTGCCGAAAAATTTCCAGCCGGTCGGAGTTTCGTAGCAGGGGATGTTGTAACAGGCGGCGACGCGGTCTACGGCCTGGCTGGTGGGCATGGAGCGGGCCACGCCGCGCAAGCCTTGGGCATAGGCCGGAATCAAATGCGCGTTGGCGGCCATAATGGCCAAGCTGTCGCTGGGCGTTACGAAAATATTGCTGCCGGTAATCATGTTGCGGTCGCCGTCGCCGTCGGATGCTGCGCCGAAAACCGGGGCTGCCGGGCTGAACATGCGCTCGGCCAATTCCCGGGCATGCGCCAAATTGGGGTCGGGGTGATGGCCGCCAAAATCTTCCATCGGTTCGACGTTAATGACCGAATCCGGCGTTGCTCCCAGCATGTCTACCAGTATTCTTTTTGCATAAGGGCCGGTAATGGCATGCATCGCATCAAACAGCAGCGTGATATAGCCTGAGCCGATGCTTTGCTTGAGTAAATTGAAGTCGAAAATGGACTGCATCAGTTCCGCATAATCGGCCACAGGATCGATGATAGCGATGCTAAGGTTGCCTATTTGGTGAATGCCGATGCGATCCAGATCTATGTCTTCGATGTGGGCTGTTTTATAGCTGTCGATGCCTAAGCTGCGCTGATAAAAGGCGTTGGTGTCTTTTTCCGGGGCGGGGCCGCCATTGCCGACATTGTATTTAATGCCGAAGTCTTCGTCAGGACCGCCGGGATTGTGGCTGGCGGAAAGGATCAGTCCCCCGAATGCGTTATTTTTTCTGATAATATGTGACGCCGCCGGGGTAGACAACAGCCCGCCTTGACCTATAATGAGTTTACCGAAACCGTTGGCTGCCGCCATCTTGATGATGATTTGTATGGCCGGTCTGTTAAAATACCGCCCGTCTCCGCCCAGCACCAGCGTTTTTCCGGTAAAGTCGTGCAAAGAATCGAAAATTGATTGAACAAAATTTTCCAGGTAACCGGGTTGCTGGAACACTTTAACTTTTTTTCTGAGCCCGGATGTCCCAGGATTTTGGTCGTTGTACGGATGCGTTGTGATGGTTTCTATTTGCATGCTGGATCCTTAATTCGACAATTAACGTGGTGGACTAAAGTACACCAAAATTCTTATCTAGTGTAGATCATTTATGTTACGAATTTACTTATTGCTGTGTTGTAGTTTTTTTTCTTTTGCTGTAATTGCAGACGATGATGTCTGGCTTTTAGTGGATACGAAAGCTCTCACTATTGAGGTAAAAAAAGGCCAGCAGACGCTTGAAACCTTAGATGGTATTGCGATTGGCCGAGGCGGGGCCGGATTTAAAAGCCATCGGGGTGATAACGTCACGCCTTTTGGCAGTTACAGAATAGGCTGGGTTGGCGAAAAAAGTTCTTTTCGTAAATTCTTTGGTTTAACTTATCCGTCAGCAGAGGATGCCCAAAAGGCCCTGGAACAGGGGGTTATTAATCAGGTGGCTTACAATAGTATTGTGACGGCCCATCGGTCTAATCAAGTGCCGCCGCAAGACACGCCTTTAGGCGGGCGAATCGGTATTCATGGTTTGGGGCGGGCGGATGAGAAAATTCATAAATCAATGAATTGGACTCATGGCTGCATCGCATTGACTAACGGCCAGATTGATCATTTAAGTCAATGGCTGGACAAAGGAACGGTAGTAAAAATAAAATAAAACTGGAAAATAATTTGAAAACAGTGCAGAATTAAATTTGGTAAGGTTTTTTTGTAGTAATAACTTTGAGAAGGAAAATAAGATGAAAAAAGTAATGAAATTGTCAATGGTTGCTCTGGTTGCTAGCTTGGTTGTTGCTTGTGCAAGCACTTCAGATATTGAAAACTTACAATCACAAGTTGATGGCTTGAAAACTTCTGTTGCTCAAGCATCTGCTGATGCAGCTAGCGCAAAAAGCGCTGCTGATTCTGCTTCTGCTCAAGCTGCTTCTGCTGAAGCTGCTGCGAACCGTGCAGCACAGTATGCTCAAGACACAAACAGCAAACTGGACAGCATGTTCAAAAAATCAATGATGAAATAAATCATCGCTGATTTGAAAATAAAAAGCCCGGTGGGATTCCACCGGGCTTTTTTTTTGAGTGTATGATTCAGGTGATGATTTGAGTCCAAGCAATGCTTACCCGTGGTAGAATAAAGCCTTTTTGAATTCATCACATTCATGCGTTTGATTAGAGGATTATCCCATTTAAAGCCGTTAGAAAACGGCTGTGTGCTGACGATTGGAAATTTTGACGGCCTGCATTTGGGACATAGGGTCGTGATAAAAAAACTGGCTGAGCGAGGTGATGCATTAGGCTTGCCTGTCGTTGTTATGACCTTTGAACCGCAGCCGCTGGAGTATTTTCTGGGGAAAAATGCGCCGTCACGGTTGATGCGTTTGCGGGAGAAAGTGATCCAGTTTTCTAAATTGCCCGTTGATGATTTATTGATATTGCGATTTAATCAGCAATTTGCCGATTGTGACGCCGAGCAGTTTATTGAGGATGTTTTAGTAAAAAGATTGAATATAAAGCACCTGGTCGTCGGGGATGATTTCCATTTCGGCAAGGCCCGGCGCGGCAATTTTGCGATGCTCAAGGACAAGGGCAAGCAATTCGGTTTTGATGTCGAAGATACCGGCTCCTATCAAGTAACCGGGCTACGGGTTAGCAGCACTCTGATCAGGGATGCGTTGGGCGATGGCGATTTGGCTTCGGCTGAAAAAATGCTCGGGTGCTGTTACTCTGTTTGCGGACGCGTGGCGCATGGCGACAAACGTGGAAGAACCATCGGCTATCCCACCGCCAACATCCTGATGTTCAGGAAAAACACCCCGGTTAACGGCGTGTTTGCGGTGACCATGACCGGCATTGATGGCCGCGAATTTGAAGGTATCGCGAATGTAGGCACCCGACCCACGGTTGATGGCGGTTCAAAGGTTATACTGGAAGCGCATTTATTCGATTTTGATAAAGAAATATACGGACGTTATGTGGAAGTGCATTTTAAACAAAAAATCAGGGATGAAATGCGTTTTCAGTCATTGGATGAGCTTAAAGCCCAGATTGTAAAGGATGTGGCTGAGGCCAAAGCCGCGCTTTGCTTTCGGCACGCTTGCAGCATTACACGCCATCCCTGATGATCGCCGCGCCGGTTCCTGACCGGCTAGCGGCATACACACCATCCCTGGTGATAAAGATTTTTGCCGAGTTTAATTGTTATGACGATGGATTATAAAAAAACACTGAATTTACCGAACACTGCGTTTCCGATGAAAGGCAATCTGGCCCAGCGTGAGCCGGAACGTTTAAAAAAATGGAACGAAGCTGACTTGTATAACAAAATCAGGCAGGAGTTTGCCGGAAGGCCTAAGTTTGTTTTGCACGACGGCCCTCCTTACGCTAACGGCGAAATTCATATCGGCCATGCGGTCAATAAGGTATTAAAAGACATCATCGTTAAATCGAAATCGTTAAGCGGGTTCGATGCGCCTTACGTGCCGGGCTGGGATTGTCACGGCTTGCCGATTGAGTTACAGGTAGAGAAAAAAATCGGCAAAGCGGGCGTTAAAGTTTCCCCTGCCGTTTTCCGCAAAGCCTGTCGCGAATATGCCGGAAAGCAGGTCGATATCCAAAAAGAAGCCTTTATCCGGCTGGGTATTTTAGGCGATTGGGAGCGTCCGTATTTAACGATGGACTTTCCTTTTGAAGCCGACATCGTGCGTTCGCTGGGCAGAATTAATCAAAACGGCCACATAACGAAAGGCGCAAAGCCTGTGCACTGGTGTACCGATTGCGGTTCGGCGCTGGCGGAAGCGGAAGTCGAATACGAAGACAAGCATTCGCCAGCGGTCGATGTGCGTTTTCAAGTCGTCGATGAAGCCGGATTTTTGAGCCGGTGTCATCATGTGCCTGAGCATGAAGGTTCCGGGCCGTTATCGGTCGTCATCTGGACAACTACACCGTGGACGTTGCCGGCAAACCAGGGCGTTGCGTTAAACCCTGACCTGGAATACTCAGTGGTGCAATGCGAAAAAGACGGAAAAAAAGAGCGTTTGGTCGTTGCAGAAGCGCTGCTGAAAGATGCGATGCTGCGTTACGACATCGAAAACTACCATGTAGTCGCCTATTGCAAAGGTGCAGAGCTGGAGCATCAGCTATTGCAACATCCTTTTTACGACCGGCAAGTGCCGATCATTCTGGGCGATCACGTCACCACCGAGGCCGGTACCGGAGCGGTGCATACAGCGCCGGGCCACGGCCAAGACGATTATGTGGTCGGCTTGAAATACGGTTTGCCGGTCGATAATCCGGTCGGCAATGACGGCGTTTTCCTGCCGAGCACCGAAATCTTTGCCGGTGAGCATGTGTTCAACGCTAATGCCCATGTTTTGGAAGTGCTGGAGGAAAAAGGCAAGTTGCTGCATCACGTCGCGATATTGCACAGCTATCCGCATTGCTGGCGGCACAAAACCCCGATTATTTTCCGCGCTACGCCGCAGTGGTTCATCTCGATGAACAAAAACGGGCTGCGCGAGCAGGCGCTGAGCGAAGTCAAGCGCGTTGCCTGGATTCCCGAATGGGGCCAGGCGCGTATCGAAAGTATGATGGAAGGTCGTCCCGACTGGTGTATTTCCCGTCAGCGCACCTGGGGCGTGCCGATCACATTCTTTGTCCATAAGGAAACCGGCGAATTGCATCCGCGCACCGCCGAATTGATTGAGCTGGTGGCCCAACGCATCGAACAACAGGGCATAGAGGCCTGGTTCGAACTGGAAGCGGCTGAATTATTGGGTGACGAAGCAGAGCGCTACGAAAAAATGACCGATACGCTGGATGTCTGGTTCGATTCCGGCGTTACCCACGCCTGCGTACTGGAAAAGCGGGAACAGCTGCTCTTTCCGGCCGATTTGTACCTGGAAGGCTCCGACCAGCATCGCGGCTGGTTTCAATCATCATTGCTGGCCTCGGTCGCGATGAATGAGGTTGCGCCCTACAAGGCGGTCCTGACGCACGGATTTACCGTCGATGCCGACGGCAAGAAAATGTCCAAATCGAAAGGTAATGTGGTCGCACCGCAATCGGTCATGAAAAACCTGGGCGCGGATGTGTTGCGTTTATGGGTTGCCGCGACCGATTACCGCGGCGAGATGACGGTGTCGGATGAAATCCTTAACCGCACCTCGGACGGCTACAGGCGTCTTAGAAACACCGCGCGGTTTTTGCTGTCCAACCTGGACGATTTCGACCCGGCGCAACATTTGGTCGAGAATAAAGATTTGCTGGCGCTGGATCGGTGGGTGATGGATAGGGCGCACACCCTGCAGGAAGAGGTCAAAACCGCTTACGAAACTTACCAGTTCCAACATATCTACCAGAAAGTGCATCATTTTTGCGTGATCGATTTGGGCGGGTTTTATCTGGACATCATCAAGGATCGCCAATACACCGCAAAAGCCGACGGTTTGGCGCGGCGCTCTGCGCAATCTGCTATGTATCATGTGCTTGAAGCGCTGACCCGCTGGCTGGCGCCGATTATCAGTTATACAGCCGATGAAATCTGGCAATATTTGCCGGGCGAACGTAGCGAGTCGGTGTTTTTGGAAACCTGGTATCAGGGGCTGGCTCCGCTGGATGCCGGTTCCGCTTTGAACCGCGAATTTTGGCAAAAAATCATGACCGTCCGGGCCGCTGTCGGCAAGGAATTGGAAAAAAGCCGGGCCAAAGGCGACATCGGCTCCTCGCTGAATGCGGAGCTCGAACTGTACTGTAATGGCGAATATTTCGATGACTTGAGCCGGTTGTCGGATGAACTGCGCTTTATCTTCATTGCATCCAATGCCTCAGTTATGGCCGAAGGCAATGCGCCTGAAGACGCCATTCAGACTGAAATTGACGGCATTAAATTAAAAGTTGTCGTTTCCGGGCATCAAAAATGCGTGCGCTGCTGGCATCAGCGGCCTGATGTGGGCAAAACGGCAGAACACCCCGAGCTGTGCGGCCGCTGCGTGGAAAACGTAACAGGTGATGGCGAACATCGACACTATGCGTGATTTCGGCATGTTGAAATGGCTATGGCTGTCGTTGCTGGCGGTAATTCTGGATCAAGCCAGCAAGCTTGCGATAGCGGGCGGCATGCAGCTCTATCAATCCATTCCGGTAATGCCGTTTTTCAGGCTGACCTATGTACACAATACCGGTGCGGCGTTCAGTTTTCTGAGCCAAGCCGGGGGCTGGCAGCGCTGGTTTTTTGCCGGATTGGCGTTGGTGATCAGCGTGGGTATAGCGGTTTGGCTGGCGCGGCTGAAAAAACATGAAACCTTGCTGGCGGTGGCTTTGGCATTGGTTCTGGGTGGCGCTGTCGGTAATTTGATTGACCGGCTGGCTTACGGCTATGTGATCGACTTTCTTGACGTTTATTACGAGTCCTGGCATTGGCCCGCTTTTAATATCGCAGATTCGGCCATTACCTTGGGCGTGATGTTAATGCTGGCGGAGTCGTTCGGCTTGGGGCAATCGAAACAGCCGGATTCAATGTAGGGGCAAAATTTATAATAGAACACGGATTTGACTGATAGCCCCGGATAAAAGGATAGTTATTTTTGGCTTCTTAACAATCCGTTTAAATCGGTCTGATCAGTGCCATCCGTGTTCTATTGGTTGCCGAGTTATTGGGCAAGGTTCTTTAAAAGTCTTTGCCAGTCAAAAGATGCGCCAGGATCGGTTTTTCGTCCGGGCGCAATATCACTATGCCCTGTAATGCGTTGTGTCGATAGTTTAGGATAAGCTTCAAGCAAGGTGCGAATCACGTCGGCGAGTCGCTCATATTGTCGGTCGGTATAGTCGACAAATTCGGCGCCCTCCAGTTCTATACCGATAGAAAAGTCATTACACCGCTCACGTCCCTCGTAGGCCGACTTCCCTGCATGCCAGGCGCGCTTGTCGAACGGCACGTACTGAACGCAACTCCCGTCGCGCTTAATCAGTAAATGTGCCGATACGGTAAGTTGATAAACCTCTTTAAAATAGGGATGATCATCAGGGTCAAGCTGGTTGCAAAACAGCCGGTCTATATAATGATTGCCGAATTCGCCGGGAGGAAGGCTGATGCAGTGGATAACCAATAATGAAATATCTTCCGGATCGGGCCTTTCATCAAAGTTTTGTGATGGAGTTTGGGTAATTTCGGTTAACCGGTGTTGGTTTATTTTCATGGTCTAGTCAAAGAAGAGAAAAACGGAAACAAAGCACAGTATTCAGGATATATACGCATATTATTAGTCAAAACGCGACTTGGGGACTAGGCCATGACTAATTTATTTTTAAACGCAACCGGATATATTGCTATGGACGACCGGCCACAAATAAATTCCGCGGATAGGACCGAGATCTTTGGCGTGGTTAAGCCGGTTTTTTTTCAGTATTTTGAGCAGACGGTTGACGATTGCTGCATGCGGATTGATCTTGAATTCGGATTGCAGTTAGGCAAAAATCGTGAAAAAACGAGTCAAGACCAGTATATAAAATTACTGGAATATCTGCGTTCAGTCCGGAAAGCGATTAAGCAAAATTATTTATCCGGAGTTAACGATGCTTTTGACGACGGTTATCAGGAAGCTGTAAATAACCGTAGTGGACAATTGGATTTTTCTAAAATATCGCTAATCGGTGATGATGCAGTAAAGGAAAATCATGCGATTACCCAAATTATCCGCCAATGCGAGCATTTATTTTATGAAGAGTTGGCTAGCCTTAATAAGCATCTGGTGCTTCAGCAGGGTAAAAAAACCGTTGCCGACAGTCAAAACCCGATATTCCCGGAACAGTTGGTCCGGACCTTGGTCGAGGTCGTTAAGCCGCTCAAATTAAATACGGATAGCCGGATTGCGCTGTATAAGACATTTGAAGTTAGTGTTTTTAGCCAGTTGGGATTTATTTATCGTGAATTAATTAGGCTGTGTGAAGCCGCCGTGACTGCACGGGTGCAGACGGCAGCGCAGCATAACGGAGTGTCGGGCACGACGCGGCTGCTGCACCTCGTGAGCGAAACAGTTAAGCCGGTTTCTGCAAGCGCCGAACAGCCAAATGCAGAGTTTAAGCTGTTGCAGAAAAAACTGGAGCTATGGAGATGGGTTCATTTTCCTTCGGCTTACGACTTAATTTCAGTTGCCGGAAATGCATTTTATGAGCGTCTTGAAATAAAAAATGCATTACATGCCCTTCAGCAATTGAGCGGTGATGCGGATTTGAGTGAAAAGAAGCAGCCGCTAAAATGGCGAGTGCTTAAAAAACTGGAGGAGCTAAGTTTTAGCGTCGATGCCAAAACGTTGGCTAAACATGATGAAGACGCACTGGATTTGGCAGCTTTAATTTTTAACGAAATAGCGCGGGACGAATCATTCCCGGATACGGCAAAAACAGTTGTTTTGCAACTGGAAATTCCTCTAGCTGCGGCCTCTCTCGGACGATATAGCGTTTTTACAAACCAGGACAATCCTGTCAGGCAGTTGCTCGATGATTTGTTTGCGGCCGGGATGTTTTTAAATGCGGATGAGGAGGATGACCGGTTAGTTCAGGAGCGTATTGCAAGCGCAGTTAAAAAAATGACTGGGGATAGCGGGTTTGAATTTTCCGGTTGGGAGGCAGAGGCGGGTAAATTTTCAAATTACCTGAACGGGCAAAAACAGCGCAGCCGGAATATGGAAGAGAGCGCCAGACAGTTTATGATGAATAAACCGGCATTGGACTCGAACAGAAAAATAGTTTCAATAATCATTGAAAACAGCATGAAGGGAAAAACGCTGCCGACAGCGATAACCGGATTTCTGCGTGATACTTGGGCGGATGTCTTGCTGGATGCTTATACGCATAAAGATGATCAGCCGGAGCAGTGGGGAAGATCGGTGCAGGCCATGGATGAGCTGATCGTAAGCATCATGCCGCCGGCAGATGACAATGCGAGAAAGCGGATATTAAAGCTTTTGCCGGGGCTGATTGCAGAATTAAGAAAAGGCTTGAAACAAATTGCCTGCGATAAATCTGCGCAGTCGCGTTTTTTTAAAGATCTTGCTGTGCGACATATTATCCTAATGGATAAAAAGGAAAGAACGACGGGCGATTTTGTTAAAAATGATGCGGCGCATGGGGATCGGAAAATAACAGCCGAAGCAACAGCGGACGATAGCGCGGAGCTGGCAGGGAATCTTGCTGTGGGAAGCTGGGTTGCGTTTACCTCGGAATCCGTAAAGCAATGGGGCAAGCTGATTTGGAAGGACGCCGCAACAGAAAGCATGCTGTTTGTCGGTAAAAGCGGAGTAAAGCTATTTGAAATTCAAGCGAACCGGTTGGCGGAAAAATTGCGCCTAGGACAGGTTGCTATTGTTAAAATTAACGAAAAAACGCTCACCGAGCGAGTGCTTTCAGAATTGATGAGCTTATGACAGAACACATAAAAATGATAGAAATAAAACCTTTCCTCGAAGAAGACATCGGTTCCGGCGATATAACCGCTGCCATCATTCCTGAATCGATGACGGCTGAAGCCGAAGTTGTTACGCGCGAAGACATGGTGCTCTGCGGCCAGGCATGGTTTGATGCGGTATTTAAATCCTTGGATGCAAACTTCAATATCAATTGGCTGGCCGCAGAAGGCGAGGCGGTCGGTAAAAATACGCTTTTATGCAGACTCGAGGGTTCGGCCAGGAGTTTATTGACCGGTGAGCGCACCGCGCTGAATTTGCTGCAAACTTTGTCTGCAACGGCAACGGTTGCCAGACAATATGCCGATGCGGTTTCCGGCACCGGTTGTAAGGTGCTGGATACCCGCAAAACCATTCCGGGCCTTAGGAATGCGCAAAAATATGCGGTAGCCTGCGGCGGTTGTTATAACCACCGGATCGGCTTATACGACGGGGCCTTGATCAAGGAAAACCACATTATAGCGGCGGGTTCCATAGCCGATGCAATCCGGTCTGCCCGTGAACTGACTTCGGTTCCTGTGGAAGTGGAGGTCGAATCCATGCAGGAATTTCTGGAAGCCGTCGCGGCAAAACCGGACCGGATCATGCTGGACAATTTCAGTCTTGAGGATATGGCGGCGGCGGTCAAATTAAACGCCGGGGCCATAGAACTTGAGGCTTCCGGCAATATCGGCCTGGACAATATCAGGAGAATTGCCGAAACCGGCGTCGATTACATTTCCATCGGTGCATTAACCAAGCATGTCAGGGCGGTCGATTTGTCTATGCGCATTAAGCTGGTGCATTAACATGATTGAAAATGCAGAGACATTGGTTAGACAGATCAGCCACGGCGTTTATGTGATCGGCGTCGGCGAGGGCAACAGGCAAAACGCCTTTACGGCGGCCTGGGTGATGCAGGTGTCTTTCGATCCCTTGCTGTTGGCGATCAGCATCAATCCCGAGCATTATTCTTATCGCGTGATGCAGGAAAGCGGCGTTTGTACTGTCAACGTCCTGGGGCAGAATCAGTATGGTATAGCAGAACATTTTGGCCGCTCGGCGAAGGACAAGATGGCCGGTTTTAAGTGGCAGCAAGCCGAAACCGGCGCGCCTGTTTTATCCGAAAGTTTGGCTTATTTCGACTGCCGGGTGAGTCATTATGCCGATGCCGGCGATCATAAAATCGCCGTTTGCAAAGTGGTTGCTGCGGCAACGCTTAATCAGGGGCGGCCATTGTTGTATAGCCAGACCGGCGACATGGATGGCAGCAGCGAGCTATATTAATCGCCGGTTAAAAAATAGAACACGGATGACACCGATTAGACGGATCTAAACGGATTTAATTTTTTGGCTTCCCATTGAAGCAGGGCCAATCTGAGGTTAATCCGTTCGTGGTGAGCTTGTCGAACCATGAATGGATTAACCGTCTAAATGGAAAACTATTTTTATCTGTGAATATCGGTTAAATCCGTGTCACCGGTGTTCCATTACAGATTCCGATGTTAAGTGGTTATACCAGCGGAAACATTTTATCGGGGTTGAGTATGCCGTTCGGGTCGAACTGGCGCTTGATGGCCCGCATCAGTTCCAAAGAATTGGCATCCAGCTCCCGGTCGACAAAATCCCTTTTTTCCAGGCCCACGCCATGCTCGCCTGACAGTGTGCCGTTCAGTTCCAGCACCAACGAAAAGATTTCATCCAGGCATTCGTGGGCTTTTTTACCTTGCTCAGGCTCATCAGGATCGAGCAATAAATTGACATGGATATTGCCGTTGCCGGCATGGCCGAAATTAATAATCGGCAGGTCGTATTTTTTTGAAAGAGTGTCGAGTCCTGATATTAATGCCGGCATCTCGGTAACCGGCACCACCACATCCTCATTGATTTTTTTCGGCGCCACCTTCCGTAACGCCGGGGACAGCGCTTTCCGGGTCTGCCAGAGCGCCTTGACTTCCGCTTCTGTCCGGGCCAGGCGGATGTCCAATAGGCCGTCGTTTTTGGCGGCGGCGGCCACTTTTTCGGCTGCCGTATCCAAACCTTCCAGTTGCCCGTCTACTTCGATCATTAACATCGCACCTGCATGTTCGGGCAGGTCGGATTCCGAATATTGCCGGATCATGTTGATCGCATTGCCGTCGATAAACTCCAGCGCACAGGGAATCACCGGTTGCGACATGATAGCCGAAACCGCCTTGGCCGCATCGAAAACGGAATTGTAGATCGCCCTGAGCGTTTTGGTCGCTTCCGGCAGCGGCGTCAGTTTTAACGTGGCCTGGGTGATGATCGCCAAGGTGCCTTCCGAGCCGAGTATCAGCCGGGTCAGGTCATAGCCGACCACGCCTTTGCTGGTATGGACGCCGACGCGGATTTCTTTGCCTGCGCCGGTGACGGCGCGCAAGCCTAGGGTGTTTTCCCTGGGCGTGCCGTATTTTACCGCCCTGGGGCCTGCGGAGTTATAGGCCAGATTGCCGCCGACGCTGCAAAAGGCCGCGCTGGTCGGGTCGGGTGGCCAGAAAAAGCCCCGCTCCTTGGCGATGTCCTGAACCTGCTGGTTGGTCATGCCCGGTTCCACGACGATATAGCGGTTGTCGGGTGAAAATTCGACCAGTTTATTCATGCGCTCCAGCGACACCACCAATCCGGCTTTTAGCGGGACGGTCGCGCCGGTAGTGCCGGTGCCGCGTCCTCTGACGGTCAAGGCGACGTTGAAGCTGTTGCAGGCGTTGACGACGCCGACCACTTGCTCGTGCGCGGTGGGAAACACCACGGCCTGAGGCAGTACATGGCGGCGGCTGTTGTCATAGCCGTAAGTCCAGCAGTCTTCGGGGCTGGTCAAAATGTCTGCGGCGGCGAAAATTTCAGCCAGCAGCTTTAAGAAACCGGCAGGCAAGGGGGCGATATTAGTCAATGTATTCAAAAACCGTGTTGATTTGTTTTACGTCGGATTCATGTCTGGCCGCTTCGATGGCGGCAGCGCCTTCGCTTCTATGCACCAGACCCATCAGGTAAACCGTGCGTTTTTCGGTGACGACTTTTACCCAGGATGCATCGAAGCCGGGGATTTGGGTGAGCGCGGTTTTTACCCGGCCGGTGATCAGCGCGTCATTGGCGCGGAAATTTAAAGGGCTGGGGTTGGCGATAACCAATTTGTCGTGCACCAGTTTTACGTTGGGAATGACGCGGACGATGGCGATGATCCTGTCGCGGAATTCTTCCTTGGGTGCTTCGCCGGTGACCAGCACCGCGCCGTTGTAGGCGGTGATATTAAAGTGGCATTTTTCGCGCAAGTCGTAATTGGTATTCAGCTTGGCGACGGCATTATCTTCGATAGCCTCGTCGGCCAAAATCGCGTCGCGGCTGCGGCGGTCGTTCAACAAGGACAAACCGGTAATTTCCGCGCCGCCCGCCTTGATTGTCGAACAGCCGGAAATAAAAAAGCTATGCATCACCAGCAATAACAAAATTTTTTTCATAAATTAGCCGCCGAATAATTGATGGTCGATCAAGTCGCACAGGCAATGGCTGATCAAGGTATGGACTTCCTGAATGTGGATGCTGGAATCTGACGGCACGCGGATTTCAATATCGGTTTCATCGAGTAACGGCGCAATCATGCCGCCATTATTGCCGGTCAGCGCGATGACGGAGATGTCCTTGTCATGGGCCGTGGTGACGGCTTTGGCGATATTGGCCGAATTGTTGCCGTCGGTGTAAACGACCAAAATGTCGCCGTTTTGCCCCAATGCCCTGAGCTGTTTGGCGAAGACATCGTCGAAATGATAGTCGTTGGCTATCGCGGTGATGGTGGTCGTATCGGTGGTTAAGGCGATGGCGGGCAACGGAGGCCGGTCGCGTTCGTATTGGTTCAGCATGGCCGACGACAGCAATTGGGCAATGGCCGCCGAACGGCCGTTGCCGCATGTTATTATCTTTTTATCATTAAGCAGCGTGGCGACCAGCCGTTGCGAGGCGAACTCGATCAGTTCAGAGAGGCTGTCCAGCGCATCCTGCTGGGTTCTGATGCTGTGGGTGAAATGGTTGATTATGCGATCTTGTAGGCTCATGGAGAGCGATTATAAAGGCTATCATCCGAGCCTGCGACACTTTTCAAATTCGTTCATCCCGGAAATGCATTTTGTATCCAGTTGATGTCGCCGTTGCCGGAAATGGCGACTACGTCAAAGCGGATAGGACAGTCCGTTTTTTTTGAGGCAAGATAAACATGCGTTGCCGCGATGATGCGGGATTGTTTGGCGCGGGTGATGCTTTCAACCGCGCTGCCGTATTTATCGGTTTTGCGGAACCGGACTTCGATAATAACCAGCGTCTGCTTGTCGGTCATTATCAAGTCGAGCTCTCCCTGTTTGCAGCGGAAATTCCGGTTTACCGGTTTCAGTCCTTTGTCGATCAGAAAGTTGTGGGCTTGTTCCTCGGCGCTTTCGCCGCGGATTAAATGCGCCGCTTTCGCCTTCAGCTTAGTAAACAGCATGGTTCAGGGTGAGCCGCTTATTTCAGGCTGTCCGGCCACAAATTTGGCGCATATCAGTTTGCGCCTGATGCGCCGGTCTGCGGTCAGCGATAGATTCCCTGTGGCGCCGGGATAGGGGGCTGCATCCAGGTTATCCAGGCGTGTGGCCAGGTTATAGGCATCAATACCCATCGCAATCAGGCGTAAATAAGCGCTGGGGAATTGCTTCCAGGTTTCTGTCAGCGCGTCCATGCCTAGCTCTCCCTGATAGGCTTTATTGAATAACCAAGGGGTATCGCAAAAAGTTATTTTATTGAGGTCGGTATCGAGTGACGCGTTGATTTGTCCTGTGTAAACGGTAGGCATTGCATAAACAGGGAGGTCGTCGGCCTGATAAAACTGTAACAGGGGATTGATGGCGCGCGCTTCTGCGCTATAGGCGCTTAACAATATGGCGTCGGCATCCTGCCGTCTTCTCGGGGTATATTTTACGGCAGGTATCAATGTAAGGATTTTATTGTAACGTTGTTCGCTTTCGTCCAGGTTCAGCAGTTTTTGTATGGGGGCTGAAAAATCGGTTTCTTTGGGGTTGTAAGTC